>CBINBY010000017.1:0-58623 GCA_966248995.1 uncultured Burkholderiales bacterium
CGATGGTGCCCTTCTCCAGGGCCTGGTAGATCTCGCCGCCGGGGATGTTCTGCGGTACGCCGCCCAGGCGCTCGAGCACCTTGCCCGCGAAGCCGCCGATGCGCATCTTCAGGCCCTTCATGTCGGAGATCGACTTGATCTCCTTGCGGTACCAGCCGCCCATCTGCGCCCCGGTGTTGCCCATGGGGAAGCTGATGATGTTGTACTGCGCGTAGAACTCGCGGATGAGCTTGAGGCCGTTGCCCTCGTACATCCAGGCGGTCATCTGGCGTGAGTTGAGGCCGAAAGGAATCGCACAGGCGAGCGCGAAAGTCTCGTCCTTGCCGAAGAAGTAATAAGGAGCGGTGTGCGCCATTTCGACGGTGCCCTTCTGCACGCCGTCGACCACGCCGAACGGAGGCATCAACTCGCCACCTGCGTGGATGGAAATTTGGAACTTGCCGCCGGTCATGTCGTTGACCTTCCTGGCGAAGACGTCCGCCGCGCCGTAGATCGTGTCGAGCGACTTGGGAAAGCTGGACGCCAGCCGCCAGCGGATGGACCCGCCCGTGCTGACCGCCGGCGCAGACGCGGGCGCCGCACCGGTGCTGGCAGCTTGCTCCTCCTTCTTGCCGCAAGCCGCAAGGATCGCACCTGCGCCAGCCGCCACCCCCGCCAGTCCGGCACCACGCACAAAGGAACGACGTTCCATGTTTCTCTCCTGAGATGTTCGGAAAAAAGCCCGCGGATTCTAGGAGCGGGTCCTCGCTCGGCGACCCGGAAATACCCGTGCGCGTTTCCCGCAAGAGATCAAGTCCGACAGCACGTGCGCGGCTTCAGGACCCAGCGATCTTCATGCGCTCGACCAGTACGGAGCCTATGGTCTTGCCTCCCAGCGTGTAAGCATCCGCCCCCACCGCCACGATCCCCTTGAACATGTCGCGCAAGTTGCCCGCGATGGTGATCTCATGCACCGGAAAAGCAATGCGCCCGTCCTCGACCCAGAAGCCCGCCGCGCCCCGGGAGTAGTCGCCGGTCACGTAGTTGACGCCCTGCCCCATGAGCTCGATGACGAACAGGCCGCGTTGCAGTTTGCGCAGCATGACCTCGAGATCGTCGCCCGGTTGCGTGAGGCGGCTTGCGAGCGTGAGATTCTGCGAGCCACCTGCGTGGCCGGTGGTACGCATGCCGAGCTTGCGCGCCGAGTAGCTGGACAGGAAGTATCCCTGCACCACGCCGCTGCTCACGACATCGCGCACGCGCGTGGTCACGCCCTCATCGTCGAAGGGTGCACTGCCTTTGCCGCGCGGGCGATGCGGGTCCTCATGGATGTCGATGTGGTCGGCCAGCACCTGCTGGCCCAGGGAATCGAGCAGGAAACTAGCCTTGCGATACAGCGCTCCGCCGCTGGTGGCCTGCACATAGGCCCCCAACAGACCAGCGGCCACCGTGGACTCATACAGCACCGGCACCTCGCACGTGGGGATCTTGCGGGAGTTCAGCCGGGAAAGCGCACGCTCAGCGGCATAGCGACCCACCGCCTCGGGCGCGGCCAACTCTTCGGCAGCGCGCATCGAGCTATACCAGGCGTCGCGCTGCATGTCGTCTCCGCCCTTGCCCGGCAGCGAAGCGATGGGGGCCACCGAGAGCGAATGCCTTGAGCTGGCATAGCCCCCTCGGAACCCGCGCGTGTTGCCCGAGTAGAAGTGCGACTGCTGCGCGGACACGCCCGCGCCTTCGGAGTTGGTGATGCGCCGGTCCACCGCGAAAGCCGCCCCCTCGCAGCGCCGGGCGATGTCGACCGCGCCTTCGGCGTCGATCGACCAGGGATGGTAGAGGTCCAGGTCGCGCTCGGCATCGGCGCCGCGTGCGAGGTCTTCCTCGTCGGGCAGTCCTGCCGCTGGATCTTCCGCGGTGAAGCGGGCGATGTCGTAGGCCGCTCGCACCGTCTGCTCCAGGGCGGCACGCGAGAAGTCGGAGGTGCTCGCATTACCGCGCCGACGGCCGATGTAGACGGACACGCCAATGGACTTGTCGCGGTTGCGCTCCACGTTCTCCACTTCGCCCTTGCGCACCGAGACCGACAGCCCCATGCCCTCGGAAACCTCCACGCCAGCATCGCTTGCGCCCAGCTGCTTGGCATAGGCCAACGCATCCTCGACGATCTGCTGGAACTGCTCTCGCGGATAGGAAAACTCCGAGCGAGTGCCAGAGGCGGACGGGGTGGTATGTGGGAGGGCAATGGCCATGGAAAAAGGCGGCTGCGGCGCCGTTCGAATGCGGGGTTCGAAACTATCATACCGATCGACCTGCACCCCTATCCCCACGCCGCCGTGCGCACTGTTCCCCCTACTCACGAACCCGGCCAGGACGACGCGGAGCCGGAGCGCCCCAGCAAGACGCAGCGCAAGAAGTCCTCGCATGACATGCAGGATCTGGGCGAGGCCCTGGCTCAGATGCCGGACCACCGCCTCGCCACACTGAAAGTGGACGAATCGCTGCTGGATGCGATACGCGAACTCAAACGTACACGCACGCATGAGGGCCGCCGCCGGCAACTTCAGTACGTCGGCAAGCTGATGCGCCGCATCGACCCCGAGCCGCTGCGCGAGGCCGTGGCTGCCATGCAGCTCGGAGGTGCAAAAGACGCCCTCGCACTGCACGAGGCCGAGCGTTGGCGCACCGAACTCATCGCCAGCGACGACGCCCTCACGCGCTTCACCGCGGCGCATCCTGAAACCGACTTGCAGCAGCTGCGCAGCCTGATTCGCGCTGCACGCAAGGACGCTGCCACCTCGCCCGAGAAACGTAGCGGGCGGGCCTACCGCGAGCTCTTTCGCTTCATCAGGCAGTGTGAGGCATCAGCCAGGAGCGCCCCCCCATGAGCAACAGCTACGAGCGCATCCGAATCGGCCTGGTCTCGGTGAGCGACCGCGCGAGCACCGGCGTTTACCAGGACCAGGGCATTCCTGCGCTGCAGGAATGGCTGTCGCGCGCCTTGCGCAACCCCGTGGAGTGGGAAACGAGGCTCATCCCGGACGAGCAGGACGCCATTTCGGCCGCCCTGTGCGAGCTGGTGGATCAGGTGCGCTGCGATCTGTTGCTCACCACGGGCGGTACCGGCCCCGCGCCGCGCGACGTGACACCCGAAGCCACCCTGGCGGTGGCCGACAAAGTGATGCCCGGCTTCGGCGAGCAGATGCGGCAGATCAGCCTGAACTTCGTGCCGACGGCTCTCCTGTCGCGGCAGGTGGCGGTAATCCGCGGCCGCGCGCTCATCATCAACCTGCCCGGGCAACCCAAGTCCATCGCCGAGACACTCGAGGGCCTGCCTCGGCACGAACCCCCGGTGCACGGCATCTTCGCCGCGGTGCCCTACTGCATCGACCTCATCGGCGGCCCATACATCGAGTGCGACGAGACAGTGTGCAAGGCCTTCCGCCCGAAATCGGCACGCCGGCCACTGCCGGCCGGATAGCGTCTTTCGACTCGCAGCTATCGCATCAACTGCTTGAGGTGGTCGGCATCGAACTGCTCGGCCTTCTGCGCATCGCCGGGTACGCAGGCATCGGTTCGCGCGGCGGAAAGCTGCTCGATGGCTGCCCATAGCAGCGCGATCTGATGCTCATGGCTGGCCGCGTTGTCGATCAGGCCCTTCATCGCCTCCGACACGGGGTCATCGCTGCGGGTCACGCCGTAAGCCGAAAAGCCCTTGCGAGACGTGACTTCCTCGGGGTGCGCATCGCTCGACGCATCGATGATGCGCGCCGGGATACCCACAGCGGTGGCGTTGGGCGGCACGGGCTTGAGCAGCACCGCATTGGCCCCCACGCGCGCCCCGTCTCCCACGGCAAACCCGCCCAGCACCTTGGCACCCGCACTCACGACGACGCCGCGTCCCAGCGTGGGGTGACGCTTGGTGCCCTTGTACAACGACGTGCCTCCCAGCGTGACACCCTGGTACAAGGTGCAGTCGTCGCCGACCTCGGCTGTCTCGCCAATGACGACGCCCATGCCGTGGTCGATGAACACCCGCTGGCCGATCTTGGCGCCCGGGTGGATCTCGATGCCCGTCAGCCAGCGCGAAAAGTTCGAGATGAAGCGCCCGGTGACGTGCCAGCCCTTCGTCCAGCAGCGATGCGCCCAGCGGTGCAGCACCAGGGCGTGCAGCCCCGGATAGCACGTGAACACCTCCCACTTCGACCGCGCGGCGGGATCGCGCTCGACGATGCAGGCAATGTCTTCTCGAAGACGCTCGAACATGGAAGGGAGGCAGGCAACCGGGTACTCGCCAGTGTAGCGGCCGGCCCTGCGCTTGCCGGCCATGCGAGCCCCCTCCGAGCGACAGTCATCGAGGTCGCGGATGCTGCACGGCGCGAGCAATACCCCGCAGGATGTGCACTTCCTCCCGCGTCAGCCGGGCGCGGTTGAGCAGTTGGTTGAGCCGAGGAATGAGCTTCTTCGGCGCCGCCGGATCGAGAAAGCCGATGCCCTCCAGCACGCTGCGCCAGTGCGCCAGGACGCCCTGCACCGCCACCGCGTCGGCCAGTTCGGCAGCCGGCGCGCGGGCCACGACTGGAAAACCGCCAAGGGCCTGCCGCCAGTCGTAGGCGATCAGTTGCACTGCCTGCGCCAGGTTGAGGGAACCATACGAAGGATCGGTCGGAATGCTGAGGCACGCATGGCAACGATAGACGTCGTCGTTACTCATGCCGAAACGCTCGGAGCCGAACACGAAGCCCACTACGTTCGGCTCGTGAGCCAGCGTGGCAAGGAGTTCGCGCGGGGCAAAGGTTGGCGGGCCGAAATCGCGAGGCGTCATCGCGGTCGCGCAGGCATAGGTGACACCCTCCAGCGCCTCGGCTAGGCTCATCACCACGCGAGCGCCATGCAGCACGTCGGTGGCACCGCTGGCCATCGCGACTGCGTCGGGGTGAGTCAGCACGTCGGGTCGGCGGGGCGTCACGAGCACCAGTTCGGAAAAGCCCATCACCTTCATGGCTCGGGCAGCAGCGCCCACATTGCCCGGATGGCTCGGGCCGACAAGGATGAAACGCGTAGCGTCCGGAGTGGGCATGGGGCGGCGGCTAAAATCACCTCGCATTATCCGCAGCGTGTGCCACGCCGCCTTCGCCCGGTCCCTTGCCGCGGCGCACTCCTCCCCCCGCCACTCTTCCCGATCGCCCGAGGCCGCCTCATGTCGCAAGCGCTCCATCCCATGCTCAACATCGCCATCAAGGCGGCACGTGCGGCGGGGGCGATCATCAACAGGGCCTCGCTGGATATCGAGGTACTCAAGGTCAGCACCAAGTCACCCAATGACTTCGTCACCGAGGTCGATCAGGCGGCCGAACAGGCGATCATCGAGACGCTGCTCACGGCCTATCCGGGCCACGGCATCCTGGCCGAGGAGTCGGGCCGCGCCCATGGAGCCAAGGACAGCGACTACGTCTGGATCATCGACCCGCTGGACGGCACCACGAACTTCATCCACGGCCTTCCGGTATACGCAGTGTCGATCGCGCTCGCGTTCAGGGGCCAGGTGCAGCAGGCCGTGGTCTATGACCCCTCGCGCAACGACCTGTTCTACGCATCGAAGGGCCGAGGCGCCTACCTCAACGACAAGCGGCTGCGCGTGTCCAAGCGCTCGCGCCTTCATGAGGCGCTGGTTGGCACAGGCTTTCCCTTCCGCAAGGGCGACAACCTCAAGCGCTACCTGCAGATGTTCGAAACGATCATGCAGAGCTGCGCAGGCTTGCGCCGGCCCGGCGCGGCCGCCCTCGACCTGTGCTATGTAGCCGCCGGCTACTACGACGGCTTTTTCGAAACAGGCCTCAGCCCCTGGGACGTCGCCGCCGGCTCGCTGCTCATCACGGAAGCCGGGGGCCTGATCGGCAACTTCACCGGCGAACCCGACTACCTGTTCCAGCGCGAGGTGGTGGCAGGCAATCCGCGCATCTACGCGCAACTGGTCCAGATCCTCAGCCCCTATACCCGGGTGATCAAGCAGGAGGAAGGAACCAGCGCCGACGCGCAACCCGTCACGCCGGAAGCCGCCCTCGCCGCGACACTCTCCAAACCCGCCGAGCCGGCAAAGAAGAAGGGGCCGGTGCGCATCCGCAAGGCCGACCTTGCTGACAAGGACGATGCCGCGGCCTGAGGTGCGGAAAGTGCACACGCCGGGGCACGCGCCCTCAAGGAGGAGGACGTGAAGATCGAGACGAAAGAACAGCTCGCCGAGCCGGATCTTTCCGCCCACACCCCCATGATGCAGCAGTACCTGCGCATCAAGAGGGAGCATCCGGACACCCTGGTGTTCTACCGGATGGGCGACTTCTACGAGCTCTTCTTCGAAGACGCGCGGCACGCCAACAAGCTGCTCGACATCACAATCACCACCCGAGGCACGAGCGCCGGCGAGCCGGTCGTCATGGCCGGCGTCCCCGTGCATGCGGTGGAGAGCTACCTGGCAAAGCTCATCAGGCTCGGCGAATCGGTGGCCATTTGCGAGCAGGTGGGCGACGTGTCCACCGCCAAGGGGCCGGTGGAGCGCAAGGTGGTGCGGATCGTCACACCCGGCACGGTAACGGACACCGAGCTGCTGGCCGACAAGAGCGATGCGCTGCTGCTGGCTCTCGCAAGCCGCACGCATCGCGGCGTCACGACCTACGGGCTGGCCTGGCTCGGACTCACCAGTGGTCATCTGGGGCTGACGGAATGCGACGAGCGTCAGCTCGCCGGCTGGCTCTCGCGACTCAACGCCGCGGAGGTGCTGGTCGACCGCGACCTCGTGCCTGCCGCCATCGCCGCAAGCCGCATGTCGCTGACGCACCGGCCAGCCTGGCAGTTCGACGCGGGGCTGGGCCAGCGCAAGCTGTGCGAGCAGTTGCGGGTGTCGAGCCTCGCTGGATTCGGCGCCCAGGACCTCCCCTGCGCACATGCGGCTGCGGCGGCCCTGCTCAGCTATGCCGAACACACTCAGGGCCAGGCGCTGGCGCACGTGCGCACGCTGCAGGTCGAACGCGCAAGCGAACTGCTCGACCTGCCGCCGCTGACGCACCGCAATCTCGAACTGACGCAGACGCTGCGCGGAGAAGACTCTCCCACCCTGCTGTCCCTGCTAGACACCTGCCGCACGGGCATGGGCAGCCGGGCCTTGCGGCACTGGCTCACGCACCCGCTGCGCGACCGCACTGTCGCCTCGCAACGGCACGATGCGCTGGATGTGCTCATTGAGCACGGGGTCGAACCGCTGCGCGAGGCGCTGCGCGGCATGAGCGACGTAGAGCGCATCACCGCGCGCATCGCCTTGCGCCAGGTCCGCCCGCGCGAGCTCACCGGGCTGCGTGCCACGCTGCAAGCCCTGCCCGCCCTGCGCGGCCGGCTTCCGGCGGGCGCCGCCGTGCTGCTGGACATGCTGGCCGAGGCATTGCAGCCGCCCAGCGAGATCCAGGCCCTGCTCGCCGCGGCGATCGCCGAGGAGCCCGCGGTGCTGCTGCGCGATGGCGGCGTCGTTGCGCCGGGCTTCGACCCGCAGCTCGACGAGCTGCGCGCCATCTCACAGAACTGCGACGCCTTCCTGCTGGACCTGGAGGCCCGCGAGCGCACCCGCACCGGCATCGTCAATCTGCGGGTGCAGTTCAACAAGGTGCATGGTTTCTACATCGAGGTGACCCAGGGCCAGCTCGACAAGGTGCCACTGGACTACCAGCGACGGCAGACGCTGAAGAGCGCCGAGCGGTTCATCACGCCGGAGCTGAAGGCCTTCGAGGACAAGGCACTGTCGGCACAGGACCGCGCCCTGGCGCGCGAAAAGCTGCTGTACGAGCAGGTGATCGACCAGTTGCAGACCCACCTGGAAGCGTTGTCCGGTCTGGCGCGCGCGCTGGCTAGCCTCGATGCCCTCGCGGCGCTGACCGAGCGGGCCACCACGCTGGGCTGGTGCCGGCCCCAATTCGTCCGCGAGCCCTGCATCGCCATCGAGGCCGGGCGCCACCCCGTGGTGGAGGCCCGCCTGCTGGAGACCGGGACCGGCAACTTCATGCCCAACGACTGCCGGCTGGATGCGGGCAGAAGAATGCTGGTCATCACCGGGCCGAACATGGGCGGCAAGAGCACCTTCATGCGACAGGTGGCGCTGATCGCGCTGCTGGCCGCCATGGGTTCGTTCGTGCCGGCCCGCGCCTGCCGGCTGGGACCCATCGACGCCATCCACACTCGCATCGGTGCCGCCGACGACCTCGCCAATGCCCAATCCACATTCATGGTCGAAATGACGGAGGCGGCGGCCATCTTGCATGCGGCCACCGACCAGTCGCTGGTGCTCATGGACGAAATCGGCCGCGGCACCTCCACCTTCGACGGCCTGGCGCTGGCCGGCGCCATCGCCAGCCACCTGCACGACCGCAACCGGTCCTTCACGCTGTTCGCCACGCACTATTTCGAGCTGACGCACTTCCCGCTCAAGCACGAACGCGCGATCAACGTGCACGTGTCGGCAGCCGAGAGCGGCGAAGACATCGTGTTCCTGCACGACATCCAGCCCGGTCCTGCCAGCCGCAGCTACGGCGTGCAAGTGGCGCGCCTGGCCGGCATGCCCGCCCCCCTCATTCGCCAGGCCCGCTCCACGCTGGAAGCACTGGAAGCTCAGCAGCAGCAGGCGGATGCGCAAGTCGACCTGTTCGCGCAGCCCTTGTCGACCGCCGACCGCGAGCCATCCGCGGTGGAAACCACACTCGCCTCGATCAACCCCGACATGCTTTCCCCGAAGGAAGCACTGGAAGCTCTCTATCGCCTCAAGACCTTGCAGCAGGAAAGCGGCTCATGACTTACTGTGTCGGCATCAAGCTCGATGCGGGCCTGGTGTTCCTGTCGGACTCCCGGACCAACGCGGGCCTCGATCAGATCAGCACGTTCCGCAAGATGATGGTCTACGAGCGACCGGGCGACCGCTTCATGGTGCTGCTGTCAGCCGGCAACCTCTCCATCAGCCAGTCCGTGCGCGAGTTGCTGCAGGTGGAAAGGCTGAACCAGGATTCCGACGCGCCGGTGAGCATCTGGAACGCCACCAGCATGTTCGATGCGGTGCGGGTGCTGGGCAGCACGGTGCGTCGCGTGTACGACCAGGACGGCCCCTCGCTGAGGCAGACCGGCGTGGAGTTCAACGCCTCGTTCATCTTCGGCGGACAGATCGGCACCGAGGCCATGCGCCTGTTCCTCGTGTATTCGGCCGGAAACTTCGTCGAAGCCACACGTGAAACCTGCTTCTTCCAGATCGGCGAGTCCAAGTACGGCAAGCCCGTGCTCGACAGGATGGTCTCGCCGGCCACATCGCTGGACGACGCGGCCAAGTGCGCGCTCGTCTCGATGGACTCCACGCTGAAGTCCAACCTCTCGGTCGGCCTGCCGCTCGACCTGCTGGTCTACGAGGCGAATGCCCTGCAGTCCGACAAGATCGTCTGCATCGACGAACACAATCCGTACTTCCATTTGATCCGCAGCTCTTGGGGTCAGAAGCTGCGCCAGGCATTCCAGTCGATCGAGCAGCCGCAGTGGAACGATGGTTCGACGCAGCACCCGCTGCTTATCGGATCCAATCGTTACGCATCCATGCGCAAGATCAAGGATCCCGGCGATCGAATCATCTGAACGGGCCACCGCCTGTCCAGCCTGCACCGGAGCAGCGCAAGACCGGGTGTTGCGCTGAAGTCGCCTTCCGCTTCGGTTTCCACGTAGGAAAAATCCGACTAGGGGAGCTCATCATGCCAGTCGCTTCGTCCCCCGCGCGAAGCGTCACCGGAGAACGGCATGAATGCAGGCACCCCTTTCTATCGATCCCTCTACTTCCAGGTCATCATAGCCATCGCGATCGGCGTTCTGCTCGGGCACTTCCAGCCCGATCTCGGAGCGGCGATGAAGCCCCTCGGTGATGGATTCATCAAGCTGATCAAGATGATCATCGCGCCGATCATCTTCTGCACCGTCGTCATCGGCATCGCCGGCATGGAAGACATGAAGAAGGTGGGCAAGACCGGCGGTTTGGCGCTCCTGTACTTCGAAATCGTCAGCACGATCGCCCTGATCGTGGGGCTGATCATCGTGAACGTCATCCAACCGGGTGCCGGCATGCACGTCGACCCCGCATCGCTGGATACGAAGTCGATCGCCGCCTACACCGGACCCGGGAAGATGCCGAGCACGACCGAGTTCCTGCTCAACGTGATCCCGAGCAGCGTTGTCGACGCCTTCGCCAAAGGCGACATCCTGCAGGTGCTGTTGTTCTCGGTGCTGTTCGGTTTCGCGCTGCACGCCTTCGGCGGACGGGGCACGCTGGTCTTCGACCTGATCGAAAAGACTTCGCACGTGCTGTTCCGCATCGTCGGCATCATCATGAAGGTAGCACCGATCGGCGCCTTCGGCGCCATGGCGTTCACGATCGGCAAGTACGGCGTAGGCTCCCTGCTCTCGCTCGGCAAGCTGATGGGAACGTTCTACGCAACCTGCCTCGTCTTCATCTTCGTCGTGCTCGGCATCGTCTCCCGGTTGCACGGCTTCTCGGTGTGGAAGTTCATCAAGTACATCAAGGAAGAACTCTTCATCGTGCTGGGCACCTCCTCGAGCGAGAGCGTCCTGCCGCGGATGATGGCGAAGATGGAGAACCTGGGTGCCCACAAGTCGGTGGTCGGTCTGGTCATCCCTACCGGCTACTCCTTCAACCTCGATGGCACCTCGATCTATCTCACGATGGCCGCGGTCTTCATCGCGCAGGCCACCGACACGCCGATGACCATCGTGCAGCAGGTGACCCTGCTGCTCGTCCTCCTGCTGACCAGCAAGGGCGCGGCCGGCGTTACCGGCAGCGGCTTTATCGTGCTTGCGGCCACGTTGTCAGCCGTCGGTCACGTTCCCGTGGCAGGCCTCGCGCTGATCCTCGGGATCGACCGCTTCATGTCCGAGGCCCGCGCACTGACGAACCTCGTGGGTAATGGCGTCGCCACGGTCGTCGTGGCCCGCTGGTGCGGCGAACTGGACATCCAACGCATGAAGCAACAGCTTGCGAGCGAAGTACCTCAAGCTGCCGAGGAACCCGAGAAAGTTCTCGACGCGAAGACTGCGCACCTGGCCGCTTGAACGGGCTCCTGCACCGCCGGTCACGCAGGGGCGCACGCCTATAATCGCGCTTTACCACCACGGCATTCGTGAGCAGCGGATGCCGCACGCAATGACCAAGTTCGTCTTCGTCACCGGCGGTGTGGTGTCCTCGCTGGGCAAGGGCATCGCGGCTGCGTCCCTCGCTGCGATTCTCGAATCGCGGGGTCTCAAGGTCACCCTGATCAAGCTGGACCCCTACCTCAACGTCGATCCGGGCACGATGTCGCCGTTCCAGCACGGCGAGGTGTTCGTTACAGACGACGGTGCCGAGACGGATCTCGATCTCGGCCACTACGAGCGCTTCATCACCACCCGGATGAAGCGCAGCAACAACTTCACCACCGGCCAGATCTACAAGAGCGTCCTCGAGAAGGAGCGACGCGGCGACTACCTCGGCAAGACAGTGCAGGTCATCCCGCATGTCACCAACGAGATCCAGGATTTCATCAAGCGGGGTGCTGGTCTCGACACCGACGCTGCCGTCGACGTGGCCATCGTCGAAGTGGGCGGCACGGTCGGCGACATCGAATCGCTGCCCTTCCTCGAAGCGGTTCGCCAGATGAGCCTGCGACTGGGCCCCAACAGCTGCGCCTTCGTGCACCTGACCTACGTGCCGTGGATTGCTGCTGCCGGTGAGCTCAAGACGAAACCCACCCAGCACACCGTGCAGAAGATGCGCGAGATCGGCATCCAGCCCGATGCGCTGCTGTGCCGTGCCGACCGCGCGATTCCCGACGAGGAGCGGCAAAAGATCTCCCTGTTCACCAACGTGCCGGAGTGGGGCGTGATCTCCGTCTGGGACGCCGACACCATCTACAAAGTGCCGCGCATGCTGCACGAGCAAGGGTTGGACGGGCTCATCTGCGACAAGCTGCGCCTCAACACCCCTCCGGCCAACCTCAGGCGATGGGACCAGCTCGTGGCCGAGGTGGAGCATCCCCAGCGCGAAGTCACCATCGGCATGTGCGGCAAGTACACCGACCTGTCCGATTCGTACAAGTCGCTCAACGAAGCGCTGCGCCACGCCGGTATCCACAACCATGCACGGGTCAACATCGAGTACGTCGACTCCGAGACCCTGACACCCGACAACGTGCAGCAGCTCAGCCGCTACGATGCGCTGCTGGTGCCCGGTGGCTTCGGCAAGCGCGGCGTGGAGGGCAAGATACTCACGGCGCAGTACGCCCGGGAGCGCGGCATCCCGTACCTGGGCATCTGCCTGGGCATGCAAGTGGCCACCATCGAATACGCGCGCCACAAGGCCGGCCTTCCAGGTGCGAACAGCACCGAGTTCGATCCGGACACGGCGCACCCCGTGATCGCGCTCATCGAGGAATGGCAGGATCGCGACGGCTCCATCCAGAAGCGCAGCTCCCAGTCCGATTTGGGTGGGACGATGCGGCTAGGTGCGCAGAGTTCCGATGTGAAGCCCGGCACGCTCGCACATGAGATCTACGGCGATGTGGTGACCGAACGCCATCGTCACCGCTACGAAGCAAACGTGAACTACCTCGAGCGGCTGTCCGACGCGGGCCTGGTCATCTCCGCACTCACCCAGCGCGAGAAGCTCACGGAGATCGTCGAACTGCCCCGCAGCATGCACCCGTGGTTCATGGGCGTGCAGTTCCATCCCGAGTTCAAATCCACACCCTGGGGAGGTCATCCCCTGTTCAAGTCCTACATTCAGGCCGCGCTGCGGCACCAAGCCGAGCGCAAGCAGACGAAGGAAGCGGTCGAAGCATGAAGCTGTGTGGTTTCGACGTCGGGCTGAACCAGCCCTTTTTTCTTGTGTCGGGCCCCTGCGTGGTGGAGTCCGAGCAACTGCAGATGGACGTGGCGGGGCGGCTCAAGGAGATCACCTCCGAGCTGGGCATCCCGTTCATCTTCAAGAGCAGCTATGACAAGGCCAACCGCTCCAGTGGCACCTCTTTCCGAGGCCCGGGCATGGAAAAGGGCCTTGAGATTTTGACCAAGGTGCGTCGCGAGCTGAAGGTTCCCGTGCTCACGGACGTGCACACCGAAGCCGAGGTGCCGAAGGTGGCTGAGGTGGTCGATGTGCTGCAAACGCCGGCCTTCCTGTGCCGCCAGACAGATTTCATCCGTGCCGTGGCGCAATCGGGCAAGCCCGTGAACATCAAGAAGGGCCAGTTCCTCGCGCCCCACGACATGAAGAACGTGATCGACAAGGCCCGCGCCGCGGCGCGCGAGCGCGGTTTGCCGGAGGACAACTTCCTGGCTTGCGAACGTGGCGCAAGCTTCGGCTACAACAACCTGGTGAGCGACATGCGATCGCTGGCCATCATGCGCGAGACGGGCGCACCAGTGGTCTTCGATGCCACGCATTCGGTGCAGCTGCCGGGAGGCCAGGGCACCAGCTCGGGTGGGCAGCGGGAGTTCGTGCCCGTACTGTCGCGCGCGGCCGTTGCCGTGGGCGTGGCGGGGTTGTTCATGGAAACGCACCCCGATCCCGCGCATGCGCTGAGCGACGGGCCAAATGCCGTGCCATTGCGGCACATGAAGGCCCTGCTGGAGCAGTTGGTCGCACTGGACCGCGTGGTCAAGCGCCAGCCACTGCTCGAAAACGACTTTTCCTGCTGAACCCCGATCGCCATGCCCGGTGCCTACATCATCTTCAGCGTGAGCGTCACTGACCCGGCGCAATACGAGCAGTACAAGAAGCTTTCCACGCTGGCGATGCAGGCACACGGCGCCGAGGTGTGCGTGCGTGGCGGCAAGATCGAGGTGCTTGAAGGCGACTGGGAGCCCGAGCGGCTGGTGGTGCTGAAGTTCCCCTCGGTCGCTCAGGCGCGGAACTTCTACGACTCGGCGGAGTACCGCCGCGCCCGTGACCTGCGCGCCAATGCTGCGGTGATGCGCGCAGTGCTCGTGGAAGGCGTCTGAGCTTGCCGTCGGGTCACTCACAAGGAAACGCCGGGCCGCCCCACAAGATCCATCTGAAGAAACAAGGAGAGACTTCAATGAGTGCCATCGTCGACATCGTCGGCCGCGAAATCCTCGATAGCCGCGGCAATCCGACGGTCGAATGCGACGTGCTGCTGGAATCCGGCACCATGGGCCGCGCGGCGGTGCCTTCGGGCGCATCGACCGGTTCGCGCGAAGCCATTGAGCTGCGCGACGGCGACAAGGCTCGTTACCTGGGCAAGGGCGTGCTCAAGGCGGTGGAGCACATCAACACGGAGATCAGCGAGGCCGTGATGGGCCTGGACGCCTCCGAGCAGGCCTTCCTCGACCGCACGCTGATCGACCTCGACGGCACCGAGAACAAGAGTCGCCTGGGCGCCAACGCCACGCTCGCCGTTTCCATGGCTGTGGCACGCGCCGCAGCCGAGGAATCGGGATTGCCGCTGTACCGCTACTTCGGCGGCTCGGGTGGCATGCAGCTGCCGGTTCCGATGATGAATGTGATCAACGGCGGCGCACACGCGAACAACAACCTCGACCTCCAGGAGCTGATGATCATCCCGGTAGGCGCGCCCAGCTTCCGAGAGGCGGTGCGCTACGGTGCGGAGGTCTTCCATGCACTGAAGAAGATCATCCACGACAAGGGCATGAGCACGGCGGTTGGCGACGAAGGCGGCTTTGCGCCCAGCGTCGAAAGCCACGAAGCAGCCATCCAGCTGATCCTGCAGGCCATTGACAAGGCGGGCTTCACCGCCGGCGAGCAGATCGCGATCGGCCTGGACTGCGCCGCCAGCGAGTTCTACAAGAACGGCACGTACGTGCTCGAAGGCGAAGGCCTCAACCTGAGCGCAGCCGAGTGGACCGACATGCTGGCCACCTGGTGCGACAAGTACCCCATCATCAGCATCGAAGACGGCATGGCCGAGGGCGACTGGGACGGCTGGAAGCACCTGACCGAGCGCCTGGCTCGCAAGATCCAACTGGTGGGCGATGATCTCTTCGTCACCAACACCAAGATCCTGAAGGAAGGCATTGAGCGCCGCATCGCCAACTCGATCCTCATCAAGATCAATCAGATCGGCACGCTCACCGAGACCTTCGCCGCCATCGAAATGGCCAAGCGCGCCGGCTACACCGCCGTGATCAGCCATCGCTCCGGTGAGACCGAAGACTCGACCATCGCCGACATCGCGGTGGGCACCAACGCCGGCCAAATCAAGACCGGGTCCATGAGCCGCAGCGATCGCATCGCCAAGTACAACCAGCTCCTGCGCATCGAGGAAGACCTGGGTGACGTGGCGAGCTACCCTGGCCGCGCCGCCTTCTACAACCTGCGCTGATCGAGTCCTGTCCTATGCGCGCCGTCACCCTCGCCCTCATCGCCCTCATCGGCCTCGTGCATGCCGAGCTGTGGTTCGGCAAGGGTGGCGTGCCGCGCGTCGTGGAACTGAAAACCAAGCTGGCCGAGCAGAAGGCGACCAACGAGGTCGCCCGGGCCCGCAACGAGCAGCTCGTCGCCGAGGTGCGCGACCTGAAGGAAGGCCTCGAAATGGTCGAGGAGAAGGCGCGCCACGAGCTCGGCATGGTCCGGCCCGACGAGATCTTCGTCCAGCTGTCGTCGCACAAATGAAGGGCGGCCCAGGCGGGCCGCGAGTCGGTAGGTAGTGACGTGGACGGAAACGCGAGGCGGTCCGCCTTCGTGATCGGCATCATCGGCGCGCCGGGTACTGGCAAGACCTCCCTGGCGCATCGGCTGAGCCAGTCGCTCGCGGCGGAGGGGCAGCAAGCGGCAGTGGTGCCCGATCTCCTGGGCGAGTTCCGCAAGCGGGAGCGGCGGCTCCCCACCCACGAAGATCTCCTCCCTTTGGTGATCGAGCAGACACAGCGCATCGACTCCGCCACGGCAACGCACGACATCGTCATCGGCGACACCACCGCGCTGATGGTGGCGGTCCACGCCGAACTGGTTTTCCGCGATGCCTCGCTCTACCCGAAGGCGCTCGCTGCACAACGCAGCGTCGACCTTGCGCTGCTCACCGCACTCAACCCTGCGAGCCCGATCGATGGCGGCGATTACTGTGCGCGAGTGGACGAGCGTTTGCGCGGCGAACTGCAGCGTGCCGGCTTTACGTACTCGGTGGCCGCCGGAGAGGAGGACGACCGTTTCGCCACCGCGCTGAAGGCGGTGCGGCATGCCCTTCGGCGACCCGAGCCATTGCAAGAGCGGACGCGCTGGCAATGGATGTGCGAGCGCTGTGGCGACGTCGACTGCGAACGCCACCTACTGGCGCGCGGATGAGGAATTTGCCAAGCGCCACACCACGCGCGCCCGGGCCACAGCTAGTGCAGTGTTCGATGCTATGCGGTGCTTGTGGGCCGGCGGATTTGCTGACGTGGCAAGGCGCGAACCGCAGCGATACCCCGTGGTATCGAGGATTCGCAACGCCGCCAAGTAGGCAAAGGCGCGGCTTCATAAGTGCCGCATCGCGTCGAACACTGCGCTAATGCACACCGCCCGGCGTCGGCGGCTGGTTCAAAGCCTGCGTGAAGAGCTCGCCTACGTCCACCGGGTCGAAGTGATAACGCGAGCCGCAGAACTCGCACGCGATCTCCACCCGCCCCTGCTCCGCGACGATGTCGTCAACCTCCTCGCGGCCCAGGCCCCGGAGCATGTGCCCCACTCGCTCACGTGAACACGTGCAGGCGAAGCGCGGACCGCGCGAGCCGACGAGCGGCTCGAAGCGCCTTACCGCCTCCTCCCAGTACAGCCGGTGCAGCAAAGTGTCGACATCCAGGGTCAGGAGTTCCTGACGAGTGAGAGTGGCGGTCAGGTGAGCGATGCGGTTGAACCCCTCGTTCAGGCCGATCTCGTCCTCGCGGCGAGCGCCACCGCCTTTTCCTCCCTCGGACGGCAGGCGCTGGATCAGCAGGCCGGCAGCCACCTCTTCATCGGCAGCGAGAACAAGCCGCGTGTCGAGTTGCTCGGACTGCAGCATGTAGTGCTCCAGTACCTGCGACAGCTCCTGCAACGGCTCGCGGTGGTCGCCGTGCAGCGGCACCACGCCCTGATAGGGCTGTTGCCCGGGAAGCTTGTCGCGCGGGTCCAGGGTGATCGCGCAGCGGCCACGACCGTGCACGTTGAGCATGGCCTCCAGCCGGGCATCGGCAGGCACGTCACCGATCACCTTTGCAGTTGCGCGAAATGCCAGGTCCGGCTGCACTTCGGCCACCGCCAGCTTGACAGGCCCGTCGCCATAGATCTGCAGGATCAGCGCGCCGTTGAACTTGATGTTCGACTGCATGAGCACGCCTGCGGCCGCCATCTCGCCCATGAGCGTGCGCACCGGCTCTGGGAACGGCTGCTGCGCAGCGGCGCGGCGGCGCAGCAGCTCGCGCCAGCTGTCGGTAAGCCGCACCAGCATGCCGCGAACCGGCAGCCCGTCAAAAATAAACTTGTGCAGTTCGCTCAATCTGCGGCATCCAGTCTGCGCAGCCCGGCGCGATAGCGGCGGGCGTTGTCGATGTAGTGTCCGGCAGCGTGCTTCACACGCTCCAACTGTTCGGACGACAACTGCCGCACCGCTTTTGCCGGTGCTCCCATGATGAGGGAACCGTCCGGAAACTCCTTGCCCTCGGTGACCAGGGCCCCGGCGCCCACGAGGCAGTTCCTGCCGATGCGCGCCCCGTTCAACACGACTGCCTGGATGCCGATGAGCGAACCGTCGCCGATGGCGCAACCGTGCAGCATCGCCTGATGGCCCACAGTGACGTTTTCGCCGATCTCCACCGGGAAGCCGGGATCGGCGTGCACAACGCTGCCGTCCTGAATGTTGCTACCGCGACCCACGTGCAGCCGCTCCGTGTCGCCCCGCAGTACCACACCGAACCACACGCTCGCATCCTGCTCCAGCACCACCCGGCCGATGACCTGTGCGCTGTCAGCCACCCAGGCACTAGCGGCCACTTCGGGCCGGTGTTCGTCCAGCTGGTATAGCGCCATGAGAGTGCTCCTGAGGTCAAGCCGATAATTCTACGAATGCCCTTCTTGCCCCCACGCGAGGCGGCGCTGCACGTGCTGCGCATGCCGGATCCACAAGCGAAAGCCGCACACGCCCGCGAGTTGTACCCGCAACTCGACATGGATGCGATCGATCCAGGCGCCATCATTGAGGACCCTCTCGATCTGCCCGGGCGCCCTGCCCGCCCGAGACTCGTGCCGCCCAAAGAGGTACCGGCACGCTCGCCATACACCATCGAAGGACGAGCCGCGCTGTTGCATGCCATCGCGCACATCGAGTTCAACGCGATCAACCTCGCACTCGATGCGGCATGGCGCTTCGCCGGCATGCCACGAGAGTTCTACCGGGACTGGTTGCAAGTGGCGAGCGAGGAAGCGCTGCACTTCAGCCTCTTGCGCGAGCATCTGAAGACGCTCGGCTTCGACTACGGCGACTTCGACGCGCACGACGGCCTGTGGCTGATGACGGAGCGCACCGCGCACGACGTCGTGGCACGCATGGCGCTGGTGCCCCGCACACTCGAAGCCCGCGGACTGGATGCGACACCACCGCTGCAGGCCAAGCTCAAGAAGGCCGGCGACGACCGGGCAGTGCAGATCCTCGGGATCATCCTGCGGGATGAAGTGGGTCACGTGGCGATCGGCAATCGCTGGTACCGCTGGCTGTGCCAACGCGACCAGCATGATCCCGTCGCCCTGTACGCCGAGCTCGTGCAACGGTACGAGGCTCCCAGGCTGCGCCCTCCCTTCAATCACGAGGCGCGACGCGCCGCAGGCTTCACCGACGAGGAACTGCGCGACCTGCAATAGCGCGCTGCAAGCTGGAACGTAAACTCCACGGCGCCCAATGAGGCGGTGCCGCAACGGCGCCATCACCCGCCCCCAGGAGGACACCATGCGCGCCCTGTCCACCCGACGTTTTCTCCAGATGGCCGGCCTGTTCCTCGCTGGCTTCTTGCTTTCCGGCTGCAGTCGCCAGGAGTCGCAGCAGACGGCTACGACACCGGCCAGTGCACCGGCATCAGCCGCAGCGCCTACGCCCGTGAAGGTCGTGGTCGTCGGCACCGATGCCGCATATGCGCCCTTCGAATCACAGAACGAGAAGGGCGAGATCGTCGGCTTCGACATCGACCTCGTGAGCGCCGTCGCCCGGAAGGCCGGGATGGAAGTGAAGTTCGTGAACACGCCCTGGGAAGGCATTTTCAACTCGCTGCAGCAGGGCGACCGCGACCTGCTCGTCTCGGCCATCACCATCACCGCCGAGCGCAAGCAGAGCATGGACTTCACCGACCCCTACTTCGACGCGCACCAGCTCATCGCCGTGAAGAAGAACTCCAAGGTCACGAAGTTCGACGACCTGAAGAAGCTCAAGGTGGGCGTACAAACGGGCACTACCGGCGACGAAGCGGTGACCAAACTGCAGGGCAAGAACAGCGCCGGCATCAAGCGCTTCGAGTCCACGCCGCTGGCGTTGAAGGAACTCGATGCGGGTGGAGTCGATGCCGTGGTTGCCGACAACGGCGTGGTCGTGAATTACGTGACCAACAACCCCGGCGCCAAGTTCAAGGCAGTCACCGACCCCAGCTTCCAACCCGAGCAGTACGGCGTTGCCGTGAGGAAGGGCAACGCGGATCTGCTCGCCCGGCTGAACAAGGGCCTGGCCGGGATCAAGGCGGACGGCACCTACGACCAGATCTACGCCAAGTATTTCGGCGCGCCGCTGACGAAGACGGCAGCCGCACCCGCCTCGGCGGCGTCGAGGTAACCCCCGGCAGGTCATGGATCTGCATTGGGAGATCCTGGCCGGCTATGGACCCCTGTTCGCCGCGGGCCTGTGGGCCACGATGCAGTTGACCATCGTTGCCATCACGGGTGGGCTGGTACTCGGCGTGCTGCTCGGTTTGGTGAGCAGTTCGGCCGATGCGCCTCAACCCAAGCCACTAGCGCTCGCCTGGCTTCTGAAGCTGGCTCGCGCGGCGACGCTGGCGTACGTGACCTTCTTCCGCGGCACGCCGCTCTTCGTGCAGATCCTTCTGGTGCATTTCGCGGTGATGCCCACGCTGATCCACCCGGACAGCGGCCTGCTGCTCGCGGGCGAAGCCGCCCGCGAGTTCCGGCAGTCACATGGGGCGTTCTTTTCAGGTGCCCTGGCACTCACGCTCAACGCCGGCGCCTACATCTCCGAGATCTTCCGAGCCGGTATCCAGAGCATCCATGGCGGGCAGACGCAGGCGGCATACAGCCTGGGACTCACCCACGCTCAGGCCATGCGACACGTGGTGCTGCCGCAGGCATTTCGCCGCATGATGCCCGCGCTCGTGAACGAAGGGGTGACGCTCATCAAGGACTCCTCGCTGGTCTCCGCGATCGGCTTGGCCGAACTCGCCCTGGCCGCACGCACCGTGGCGGGTGCATACGCGCGCTACTGGGAACCATACCTCGCCATCTCGGCGCTGTACCTCGTGCTGACGCTGCTGCTGTCGGCGCTCGCCAAACGGCTCGAAGCGCCAGCCCACCTGCGCGGCCGCTGAAGCCGAAGCACGAAGTGCGAAAGCCATCGCCGATTGTCGCGCTGGCGAGACAGAGCACTCGCGCGCAGCAGGGAGCCCAACCTAGACTGCCCCGGGCCTCGCATGCAGTGCCGCCCCGCGGGGCCCGCTGTCCAACCAAAGTACGGGAAGAACATGAAACGGACTTTGACCCTGGCCGCACTGGCCACATTCGCGACTGCAAGCGCCCACGCCCAAAGCAGCGTCACCGTCTACGGACGACTGAACGTGACGCTCGAACGCCAGAAGGACGGAGACGTGACGGACAAGGTGGTCCAGAACAACGCCTCCCGGATCGGCTTCCGCGGTTTGGAAGAACTGGGGGGCGGCCTGAAAGCGGGCTTCCTCATCGAGCACGGCTTCAGTCCCGACACGGGCATGCAGACACAGGCCGCCCTCTGGGCACGGGAAAGCAATGTCTTCCTCGAAGGCCCTTTCGGCAAGGTGCGCTTGGGCAACATGGGACAGACTGCCTCCTACTATGCGATCCCGGACTACGTCAGCCTGCACAACCACGACACCGGCACGTCTTCCGACGCGTTCTACCTGTATCCCGGCCGGCCCACCAACATGGTGGCCTACACCTCGCCGAAGCTGGGCCCTGCATTTTTCGAAGCCCAGGTCTCGGAAGGGGATGCGCTGGTGGATCGCACCTACGTGCTGGCGGGTCAGTACGAGACCGGTCCGCTGCATCTGGCGGTCTCGTACCTCGATGGGCCGGTCAGTTTCGGCATCGGCGGCGTGCCGGCCATCATCAACGATGGCAAGGAGCTCGGCCTGCGTGCGCTGTACTCGATGGGGCCGTTCACCCTCGGCGCCTACTACATCCGCAACACCGGCAAGGACATCGGTGTGGACCTCAAGCGCAACTCCGCCCGCCTGTCCGGCATGTACACCATGGGACCGACGGAGCTCCACGTGAACGTAGGCTGGGCCGGCGAAATCAAGGGACTGCCCTTCGAGGACACGGACGCCACCCAGGTCACCGTGGCCATCAACCACAACCTGAGCAAGCGCACCAAGCTCTACGCGTTCTACACCCGCGTCAACAACAAGGCGAACATCAATTACTTCTCCTCGAACCCTGGCGACGATTTCTCGTCGGTGGCCGCGGGGATCCGCCACAACTTCTAATCGCGCTGATACGCGAAGAGGCCGGTCCGTTGCGACCGGCCTCTTCGCTCCAGATCCCAGGTCAATCGTCGAGCGCGACCTCTGCCTGTCGTGCGGGCCGGGCCGCCGGCAGCGCATGTACCACACGCTGCGGGAACGGGATCTGCACGCGCCGTGCGTTCAGCAGGTCCAGTAGCGCGAGGTTGACGTCCGAGCGCACGCCGCCCTGGCCGTTCTCCGGATCCTGGATCCAGAAGCTGATGCTGAGCTCCATGCCGTCGGCGCCGAACCCGGCGAGCTGCGCAGCCGGCGCAGGGTCGGCGACGACGCGCGGAACAACCTGTACCGCCTCCACGATCAGCGGCAGCAGCGCGCGCACATCGGTACCGTACGCCACCTGCACCGTGGTGCTCATGGACACGCGGGTATCGGCCAGCGAAAGGTTTTCCACACGCTGGGTAATGAGCTGCTCGTTCGGCACGATGGCTTCGCGTCCACCGAGGGAGCGGATGACCGTGTAGCGGGTGCGGATGTCGGTGATGCGGCCTTCGAAGTTTTCGAGCCGGACCATGTCGCCGATGCGCAGGCTGTGCTCGGCCAGGATCACGAACCCGCTCACGTAGTTGGCTGCGATCTTCTGAAGGCCGAACCCGAGGCCCACACCGATGGCGCCGCCGAACACGCTGAGGGCGGTGAGATCGATGCCCGCGGCGGAGAGCGCCACCAGCAGGCCGGCAAAGAGCAATGACGCACGTACCGCACTGGCCGCGATCTTGCGCAGCGACAGGTTCGCGGCGGTGGCCCCGCGGATCAGCCGCGCCTCGATGGCCGCGGACAACCACAGGGCCAGCATCAGCACGAGCACCGCGGACAGCGAACCCTCGACCACATTGCGCAACGAGATGCGGGCGCTGCCGAGTTTCCAGCTGATCGTCTCGAGGTCCTGCATCACGCGAGGCAGCACTCCAGTGACCCACAGCACCATGCCGATCCACGCCACCCACGACACCGTGCGCTCGACCATCCGGATGGCCGCCGATGCAGGAAAGGCCAGCTGCAGGACACGCACCGTGAGGCGGATGACGGCCAGCGACACGAGCACCGGGACGGCCACCCGCAGCACCGCACTCGGCACGCCCAGGGCAGGCAACAGCGCCCGGGCGCCGAGCGCCAGCAGCAAAGCGAAGACCGGAAACATGGCGCCGTCGAACACACGCTCCCCGAAGAGCACCGACGATGCCTTGGCATACCGCCCGCGCAGCTGGTGCACCACTATCCACGACAGCGCCACGCATCCGGCCAGGACAGCCATCTCGATCAGGGCCGACGGCCTCATCAGGGAATCTGCAAGGGCGGTCAGTTCGGTGGACGGAAGCGCAGACGACATGAGGCGGCAGGGAGATGGAGACAAGGCCGAACCATAGCAGGCACATGAGGCACGCCTCCTAGAATCGGCCACGCTGAACGATTAGCCGCCCGCCGAGGTGGACGAGGTCCGCATGTACTTGCCAGCGCAGTTCGAAGAGAGCGACACCGCCGTGCTACACGACCTCATGCGCTCTTACCCGCTGGGCGCATGGGTCATGCACCGCGAGGGCGAAATGATCGCCAACCACATTCCCTTTCTGTTGGACGAATCGCGCGGCCCACGAGGCACGTTGCTGGGTCATGTCGCTCGGCCCAACGATGCTTTGCAATGCCTTGCACCAGATGCACCTTCGCTGGTGATCTTCCAAGGACCGCAGGCCTACATCAGCCCGTCCTGGTACGCAAGCAAGCGCCAGCACGGCAAAGTGGTGCCCACGTGGAACTACGCGGTGGTTCACGCGCATGGCGTGGCGAGGGCCGTCGACGATCCGGCCTGGCTGCTGGATCTTTTGACGCGCATGACCGTGATGCATGAGTCGGCACAGGATGTTCCCTGGAAGGTGTCGGACGCGCCGCCCGACTTCGTGCACCACCTGGTGCAAAGTATCGTAGGCATTGAAATCCCAATCGACACGCTGACCGGCAAGTGGAAGGTCAGCCAGAACCGCCCCGACACGGACAAGCTTGGCGTGGCCGCAGGTCTCAGGGCGCGGGGCGATACGCTGTCGCGCGCCATGGCGGCTCTCGTCAACAGCCATGTCGATCCCGCTGCAAAGCGTTGATCCCGCGGCACTCTCACGACGGAAGACTCCCATGACGCCCATCGCTGTCTTCACCACCGTAGCGACTCGGACCGAGGCCGAGGACATGGCACACGCGCTGGTGGAGCGCGGGCTTGCCGCTTGCGCGCAGATCTCGCAGATCGACAGCGTCTACACCTGGAAAGGCGCGGTGCATTCCGACACCGAGTTCCGCATCCTTTTCAAGACCGTGGACGAGCGCTACGCCGAGGTGGAGCGCGCAATCCGTGAACTTCACGCCTACGAGCTGCCGGCCATCCATGCACTGCGTATGGAGCACGCCTATCCACCGTACGCGGCGTGGATCGAAGAACGCTGCCGCGAGACATAGCTTCGTACCCCGTTTTGCGCCGGCGCGCCGTCTGTTTCCGAAGTTACCCTTGCTCGCAAAGGCTTCAGGAATCCATCGGAAGGTGTGCCACGACCTTCGTTTCACCGCAGTCGAAAGCACGAGAGGCGACGCGGCATGCGAGGCCGTCAGGACAGTTTCTCGAACGCTGCGGAGCCGATGAAACGAGCCCCATTGCGGCCTCGTTTCAACCATGAACTAGGTGTTAACACGCAGCGGCGGGCTGCTACGATCACCCTCTTCACACGACACTGTGCCGGCCATGGCGGTCAAGGTTCTCATCGTCGAAGACAACCCGGTGGCGCGGAGCTTTCTGTGCCGGGTGGTGCGCGAGAGTTTCTCCGACACCATCGTGATCACCGAAGCCGGCGATCTCGAATCCGCAAGGCGCCACATCGCCACACAAGGCGGCGGAACGTCAGGCACGCCGGCCGACCCCTTCAAACTCGTTCTGGTCGACCTCGAACTGCCCGATGGCAACGGCATGGAGCTGCTCGGCGAACTCGCGCGCTACCCCGCCACCAAGATCGTCACCACGCTGTACTCGGACGATGACCATCTCTTTCCGGCCCTGCAGTGCGGCGCCGACGGCTACCTCCTCAAGGAAGACCGTTTCGAAGTACTGGTGGAGGAATTGCAGAAGATCGTGCGGGGCCAGCCGCCGCTGTCACCCGCCATCGCGCGCAGGCTGCTCACCCACTTCCGCCAGGGCTCGGGAGGAGAGACGAGCATGGCGCCCTTGCCCTCGGCCTTCCAGAGCAGCCGCCCGCTCCCGCTCGGCAAGGGCGCACCCCTGGACCACGAGCGCCTCACGCCTCGCGAGAGCGAGGTGCTGACCTACCTGAGCAAAGGCTTCACGATCAAGGAGATCGCGAGCCTGATGGGCATCAAGTGGTTCACGGTCAACGACCACATCAAGTCCATCTACAAGAAGCTGAACGTCTCTAGCCGCGCCGAAGCCGCCGTGCTGGCCAGCAAGCAAGGCCTCGTTTGACGCCGCTTGCCGCGGCCGGCCATCGAAGGTAGCGGCATGGCCGTCACGGGCTCCAGTGTTCCCTCCGGCAGCGAAACCGCATCGCACGAGCACGCGCTGCCCACCGGCTCCACCGTACAGGAGCCTACGCTCGACTCCCTGCTTTTCGAAGGCGGCTTCACCCGCGAGGGCAGCCTGTCGCGATGGATGGGCTGGCGCATGCGGCTGCTGGTCGGCGCGGCACTGCTGGGTTGCCTGGGCCTGTTCTTCCTGGCGCGATGGCTGGGTGACCCTCCCCACATCGAGGCGACCTGGCGCGCGAATGCCCGGGGTCAGCTGGAGCTGGCCGCCACCACCGATCCTCAGCTGAAGCCGCACCTGGGGCAAGCGCTGATCGGCATCGTAGGCGACGATGTCTCGGTGGCCGTCGCGGATGTGCTCACGTTGCAGCGCTCGTCGCGCTGGCTGATTTCGGACATTGACCGGCAGCGTCACCGTGCCATGCACGAGCAGATCGACGCCGCGCTTTCGCACAAGAGCATCAAGCTGTTCTTCTCCGATGGCGACATGGTCGAGCTGCAGCTCCAACCCCGCGGGTTCAGCGGGCTGGGAGGCATGTTCTGGCTGCTCAGCGCACTGGCGCTCGTGCTCTATCTCGTGGCCATGGTCGTGCTGCTGGCGCGACCCAACGCGCTGAACCTGCTGTATGCGCTGATGGCCCTGTGCCAGACGGGCAATCTGGTCTTCATCGCCGTCGAATCGACGCTGGAGCTCGCCCTTCCCCCGCCATTTCCCCAGCTGGACATGCCCTTGCGCATGGCCTTCGATGTCGTCACCGCAGCGGCACTCGTCAACGCGGTGTCGCTGCATCCCCGGCGGCTGCCCGGTGCCGGCTGGGTGGCTGCCGCCGGCTGGGCTTACGCCGCCGCTTTGGTGGTGCTGACGGTGCAGGATCGTCTGCCCGATGCCTGGTGGTGGACGCAGGGCACCGGCGCGGCCGCGATGCTGCTGGTGATCGGGCTCCTGACCCTGTCGTACCGGATCGAGCCGCATCCCTTTGCCGTGGTGCTCAGGCGCTTTTGCGTGGTGGGTCTCGCCACCTGGACCCTGCTCACAGCCGCCCTTGCCGCGGCATCGCAGGTGCCCGGCGTGCAGCACAACATCGCCGCCATCGGTTCGATGATCTGGTACGTGTTCCTGGCGTCGCTGCTGCTGCTCGTGCCCTTCCTGTCGAAGTCGCAGCAGATCATGCGCGAGTTCTCGCTCCTCGCGGCGATCAGCACGGTCGCCACTTCGCTGGACCTGCTGTTCGTGGCCGTGTTCTCCTTCGGCCAGTTCGCCTCGCTGACCCTGTCGCTGTTCCTGGCGTTCGGGGTGTATGCCGGCGCCAGACAATGGATCCTCAACCAGCTGCTGGGCAGCAGCATGCTCACCACCGAGCGAATGTTCGAGCAGCTGTACCGCATTGCACGGGAGGTGGAAGCGCATCCCGAGCGCACGCCCAGCCTGCTGTCGCGGCTGCTGCGCGATTTATTCGAACCCATGGAGGTGATGATCGTTGACCGCGAGACCGCCGGCACGCGGGTAGTGGCCGACGGCTCCGCGATGATCCTGCCCGTGCCCGAACTGAGCCCGGGAGCAGGCATGGAAGACACCCGGCCCCGGTCCATCGTGCTGCGCTTCGCGCACCGGGGCAGACGGCTGTTCACATCGGAAGACGCGCGGCTGGGTGACCGCATCGTCGAGCAGCTGCGCCGTGCGGTGGCTTTCGACAAGGCCGTGGAGCAAGGCCGCAGCGAAGAGCGCGCTCGCATTGCCCAGGACCTGCACGACGACATCGGCGCACGCTTGCTGACGCTCATGTACAAGGCCCACTCGCCCGAGATGGAAGAGTACGTGCGGCACACGCTGCAGGACCTGAAGACGCTCACACGCGGCCTCGCCGCTCCCAACCACCGGCTCTCGCACGCCGCGGCAGAGTGGAAAGCCGACCTCACGCAGCGCTTGACCGCCGCCCACATCGAGCTGGGTTGGAACTTCACCTTCGACAACGACGTGCTGCTCACCGTGGTGCAGTGGTCCGCGCTGACGCGCGTGCTGCGCGAGCTGGTGAGCAACACCATCGCCCACGCGCAAGCGCACCGGGTCGACATCGACTTCAACCTCGAGAACGACCGGCTGGAACTCTCAGTGCTTGACGACGGCATCGGCCGCGACCCGCGCACATGGTCGCATGGCCTGGGACTCGGTGGCGTACGCAAGCGCGTCAAGCAGCTGAGCGGCGAGGTCGAGTGGCGCGAGCTCTCTCCGCAAGGCATCGGCTGCCGGGTGGTCATTCGCGAGTTCTCGGCGCGTCATTGAATCGCCGGGGCCGGCTTTCCTATCGAAGCGGCGTCAACTCCCATCGCTCTTGCTCACGCATGCATCGGGCATGGCGCTTGCTAGCCATGGTCGTTCGTGCACGCAACTCACACGAACGCGCGCACCCACGAGCCAACCCGGAGAAACGTCATGAGGGACGTGTATCGGAAATCGTGCCTCGTCACGGGCGGAGCCGGCTTCCTCGGCTCGCATCTGTGCGAGCAGCTCCTCGAATGCGGCCACGAGGTGCTGTGCGTGGACAACTTCTATACCGGCAGCAAGCGCAACATCGAGGCCATGCTGCATCATCCCCGCTTCGAACTGATGCGGCACGACATCACCTTCCCGCTGTACGTGGAGGTGGACGAGATCTACAACCTGGCTTGCCCGGCCTCCCCGGTCCACTACCAGCACGACCCTGTGCAGACGACCAAGACCAGCGTGCACGGCGCCATCAACATGCTGGGGCTCGCCAAGCGCGTGCGCGCGAAGATCCTCCAGGCGTCGACCAGCGAGGTCTACGGCGATCCCACGGTGCACCCGCAGACCGAGGACTACTGGGGCCACGTGAACCCGACCGGCCTGCGCTCCTGCTATGACGAAGGCAAGCGCTGCGCGGAAACGCTCTTTTTTGACTATTACCGCCAGCACCGGCTGCGCATCAAGGTCATGCGCATCTTCAACACCTACGGACCACGCATGCATCCCAACGATGGCCGCGTGGTGTCGAACTTCATCGTCCAGGCGCTGCGCGGCGAAGACATCACGCTGCATGGCGACGGCATGCAAACCCGCTCGTTCTGCTACGTGGACGACCTGATCGACGGCATGCTCAGGCTCATGAACAGTGCCGACGAGATCACCGGCCCGGTGAACGTGGGCAACCCCGTGGAATGCACGATCCGAGAGCTGGCAGAACACATCATCGAGATGACCGGCTCGCGCTCCAAGCTGGTCTACCGGCCGCTGCCCACCGACGACCCGCTGCAGCGATGCCCCGACGTCACCCGTGCCCGCGAATGGCTGAGGTGGGAACCCAAGGTGCCGCTGCACCAGGGGCTCGAAAGCACGATTCGCTACTTCGACCGGCTGCTGTCGCGGCGCAGCTGAGCGGTGCCGGCTCCCTCTCGCAGTCGAAGACCGAGCAACCCGACCAACGCGACGGCGGCGAACGCGGCGCCAGCGTAGAACGTGAACGCCGAACCTTTCTGGTCCCACAGGAACCCCGCCATGGCGCTCGCAGCAAGCATCCCCACGCCGCTCACCAGGTTGAACAGACCGAAGGCCGTGCCACGGAGATCGTCGGGCGAGGTATCGGCCACCATGGCGGCCAGCAGGCCCTGCGTCATGCCCATGTGCATGCCCCACAACGCCACGCCGAGCATGAGCCCCTGCCAGCCGACGGCACGCGCCAGGACCAGATCGGCTGCGACCAGCACCAGAAGCCCCAGGGCCAGCAGCGTGCGCTGATTCATGCCGTCGGAGAGCCTTCCGAACGGATACGCGGTGGCCGAGTAGACGGCATTCATGCCCACCATCACCAATGGCACCCATGATGCCGCGATGCCGACCTGCTGCGCGCGCAACACCAGGAACGCTTCACTGAACCGCGCCAGCGTGAACACGGCACCGACGATCACGACCTGCCAGAACCCGCTACCCAACCGCCCCCAGGCCTCCCGACGGATCGGGTTGACCGATTGCGCCTGCGTGTGCCGAGCCGGCTCCCGAATGCCCGCCACGAGAAGCACGACAGCCAGCAAGCCCGGGATGACGGCGACCCAGAAGACAGCCCGGAAATCATTTGCCCACGCGAGCATCAGCACGGTGGCCAGGAGCGGCCCAAGGAAGGCCCCAACGGTATCGAGCGACTGCCGCAACCCGAACGCCGCACCGCGCATCTCGGGCGGCGCGATGTCGGCCAGCAACGCATCGCGCGGCGCGCCCCGGATGCCCTTGCCCACACGATCGATGAACCGCGCGGCCACGACAGCCCCCACTCCACCGGCCATCGCGAAGACAGGCTTCGTGAACGCGCCCATGGCATAGCCGAGCACGGCCAAGCCCTTGCGCTTGCCGATGTAGTCGCTCAGCGCCCCCGAGAACACCCTGGAGATCAACGCCGTCGATTCGGCAACGCCTTCGATCACACCTACCACCAGCACGCTGACGCCCAGCGTGCCCACCAGGAACATCGGCAGCAGGCTGTGGATCATCTCCGAGGAGACGTCCATCAGCAGGCTCACGAAGCCCAACACCCAGACGCCGGCAGGCAGGGAGACTGTTGGATGAGCATGGGTGCGGGCCATGCGGAAATTGTGCATGGGAGTGTGCAAAGCCCCGATGGCCGGAGCGGGCCGAGCCCGCCGCTCATCATGAGACCCGCCAGGAAGTCGAACCATGTCTGTGGCCGGCTCGGCCGGGAACTTCACGCCATCAATCGAGCCCATGCGGGCTGGCCCATATGAAAGAAAAAGGGCGCCGCCCGGCGCCCCTTTCGACCATCGGTATCCCGCGGTTCAGTTCAGCGGGACCTTCTTGCCGTTCTTGTACTGGTACAGCGTCATCGCAGGGTTCTTCAGTTCGCCGTTCGGCTCGAACGCGATCTTCGCCGTCACGCCCTGGTAGTCGGTCTTTGCCAGGAAAGGAAGGTACACCTTGGGATCGGCGGAATTGGCCTTCTGCATGGCATTGGCCAGCACCATGACCGCGTCGTAGACGTAGGGCCCGTAGACCTGGAACTGGTTGGGATACTTCTTGTCGTAGCGCGCTCTCCACGCCGTGCCGCCCGGCATCTTCTGCAGCGAAGCCCCGCCCTCGGCGCAAATCACATTGCCCAGCGTCTTGGCGCCGCCCGACAGCTCGACGAGCTTGTCGGTGCAGATGCCATCGCCGCCAAAGTACTTGACGTTCGACAGGCCCAGCTGCTCGATCTGGCGGAGCATCGGACCGGCTTGCGGGTCCATGCCACCGTAGAAGATGCCGTCCGGCTGCTTGCTCTTGATCGAGGTGAGGATGGCCATGAAGTCCGTGGCCTTGTCGGTCGTGTACTGCTCGTCCACGATCTGGATGCCCTTGGACTGTGCGGTTTTCTTGAACACATCCGCCACGCCCTGCCCGTAGGCCGTGCGGTCGTCGATGACGGCGACCCTCTTCAGCTTCAAGGCATCGGCCGCATGCAGGGCGAGACCGGCTCCCAGGGCGTTGTCATTGGCGAGCAGGCGGAAAGCGGACTTGTAGCCGTTCTGCGTGTACTTCGGGTTGGTGGCCGACGGGGTGATCTGAGGGATGCCGCAGTCACTGTAAATCTTGGATGCGGGGATGGTCGTGCCCGAGTTCAGGTGGCCCACCACGCCATTGACCTTGGCGTCGCACAGCTTCTGCGCGGCTGCCGTGCCCTGCTTCGGATCGGCGGCGTCATCCTCAGCCACCAGTTCCCACTTCACCTTCTTGCCACCAATCGTGACGCCCTTGGCGTTGAGGTCCTCGATCGCCATGCGGGCGCCGTTCTCGTTGTCCTTGCCGTAGTGCGCCTGGGGACCCGAAACCGGAGCGACATGACCAATCTTGACGACCATGTCCTGGGACCAGGCCGCGCCGGCCACGAGTGCCGTTGCAGCCGCCGCGATCACATTCAGCTTGACTTGCATGCATTACCTCCAAATAGGTATAGGGGGGACAGGGAGTTGAGAATCTCAACGGGGCGCAACCATACCCCAAATAACCCACCAAATCATCCGGCCTACTCCGGCGAAAGCATCCCGCGACGCTGAGCCGAACGGGTGACACGGGCAGGTCATTGCGGCGTGGCATCGAGCCCTTCAGGACCATGGCGCCATGTCGGCACCTCGACCCGCAACGGTCGAGCTACCGATCCCGATGACGGGACAACTCCTGGGCCACGGCCTGAGCCACCACCTCGTGCAGGCTGGTGGCCAGCTGAGTGCGGGCTTCGCGCAGCAAGGCATCGGTGAAGCGGGCAAGCGCGGGGGCGAGGGCCTCGCGCAAACGCTGCTCGAGCATGGCATCGACCTGGCGCTGCACTCGTGCCACGACGCGCGACGTGAGCTCGGTCTCGCTAGGCACCGGGCTCGGCAACGCAGGACCGGGGTCCACCACCTCAGTCAGCGTGGGGAGGTTTCCGAGAGGACGCCCCGAAGCCGTCATGGCGTGGCCCCTGCTGCCTCGTGGCCACGTACGGCATAACCGCGCGATGCGTAATGTTTCCACCGCCGGCGCGCCGCTTCACGCTCGCCCGCATCGGTGGACACGACCTCGATCAGCCGCGCATAGCTCTCGAAGCCTGTCACCGGCTCGTCTCCGAGGTGAACGAGCACAGGGTGGCGCGCAGCATCCTCGGGCCGCTCCACGAGCCACACGGGCGTGCGCTCCAGCCTAGGCTTCAGGCCTTCGTTCGGGCGTACGAGAAGGTGGGGCAGGAATTCTTGCGGATCGAAAGTCCACAGCATGCGATCCAAGCGAGCCAGCGCGGAAGCAGGTCCGGACACGCCCACTCCGGATGTACCTGCACGCAGTGCCTTGCGCAGCAGACGGCAGCAATACAGCAGCCGGTCCGGCACGTTGAAATGGAAGGTGATCTCGGTCATGGCCATGTTGCCTCGCACCCAGCCCACGAACCCCGCAATGTCTCGCAACTCCCCCGTTTCACTTGACTAGTCCGCCTGCCCCAGCACGAAATGGGTGAGCAGCGGCACAGGCCGGCCCGTGGCCCCCTTGTGCGCGCCGGACTTCCATGCCGTGCCGGCGATGTCGACGTGCGCCCATCGGTACTTTCCGGTGAAGCGCCGCAGGAACATCGCTGCCGTGATGGCGCCACCCGCACGCGGCCCGACGTTCGCCATGTCGGCGAAGTTGCTCTTGAGCACTTCGTCGTACTCCTCGTCCAGCGGCATGCGCCACAACGGATCGAGCGCCTCGCGGCTGGCGGCTATCAGATGCTCGGCGAGTTCGTCGTCTGCCGTGAACAGACCCGAGTTGTGATGCCCCAGCGCCACGACACACGCGCCGGTCAGGGTGGCCACGTCGACCACCGCAGCCGGCTTGAAGCGCTCGGCGTAGGTGAGCGCATCGCACAGGATGAGCCGGCCCTCGGCATCGGTGTTGAGGATCTCGATGGTCTGGCCCGACAGGCTGGTGACCACGTCTCCCGGCTTCACCGCCTGCCCGCTGGGCATGTTCTCGCACGTGGGGATGAGGCCGACGACGTTCACCTTGGGCTGCAACTGGGCCACCGCGCGCAGCGTGCCCAGCACGCTGGCCGCGCCGCCCATGTCGTACTTCATCTCGTCCATCTCCGCGGCGGGCTTGATGGAAATGCCCCCGGTGTCGAACGTGATGCCCTTGCCGACCAGCACGATGGGCCGGCTCGTGCGCGAGGCCCCTTCGTACCTGACCACGATGAACCGAGGCTCCTGGTGCGATCCCTGCGCCACGGCAAGGAACGAGCCCATGCCGAGCTTCTCGATCGCGCGGCGATCGAGCACCTCGACCTTCAGGCCGTGCGCGCGGCCAAGCTTCTTCGCGGTGTCTCCCAGGAAACTGGGCGTGCAGTGATTGGCGGGCAGATTGGCCAGCTCGCGCGCCAGCGTCACGCCCTCGGCCACCGCCGCCCCTCGCGCCAAACCGCGCTGGACCTCGCGTGCCTCGGCTCTCTCGCAGACCAGGGAAAAGCGGGTCAGCGCCGGCGCGGGCGGCGCGCTGGGCTTGGTTTGGCGGTAGAGGTACGTGATGTCCGCCGCTGCGGAGGTGACCGCCTGTGCATGCATCGCCGTCACCGGCCCCCCACAGCCCAACGCGACGGCCACACTCTTCGCGCCACCTCCCTTGAGGGCAACCAATCCGTTCTGCACGGCCGCACGGAAAGCCTTCACGGAATCGTTGGCCGCCGCGGCCACCACCACGCGGACAGCTTTCACACCCGCAGGACGGTGCAGGTACAGCGTTCGGCCGGCCTTGAACTGGAAGTCGCCGTGCGACGCTGCATCCTTGATGAGCGAGGCGATGGTGGGATCGAGTCCATCATCGACGGCCTCGCCATGCACCACGACCACGAGCGCATCGGCCGCCACGCCGGAGAGGGTCGCAGTCGAGGCGATTTGGTGTCGGAAGTCCATAATCCGGTGGGCTTGAAGAGGGCGACGATGTTATTCGATTCCACTTTGCGCAAAGACCTCGCCAGAAGCTTCGGCGCCACGCTTGTCGTCATCCTCACCATCGTGCTCACGATGATGCTGATCCGCACGCTGGGCCAGGCGGCCGGGGGTCGCGTATCACCGCAGGACGTGGTTTTAGTGCTGGGCTACATCGCGCTGGCGCAGCTGCCCACCATGCTGGCACTGTCGATGTTCATCGCCGTGGTGGCCACGCTCAGCCGCATGTACCGCGACAGCGAGATGGCGATCTGGTTCGCCAGCGGCCTGGGCCTGGCGCGCTTCGTACGGCCTGTGCTGCGCTCGAGCTGGCCAGTGCTGCTCGTGGTGGCGCTGCTGGCGCTGTTCGTTTGGCCGTGGGTGAACCAGCGCAACGTCGAGCTGCGAGACCGTTTCGAGCAGCGGTCCGATCTGTCCCGCGTGGCACCCGGGCAGTTCCAGACCTCCAGGGACGGGCGGCGCGTGTTCTTCATCGAGCGCGACACCGACAGCAGCCGCACGGGCCGCAACGTGTTCATCCTTTCGCAGAACCACGACGTCGAGTCGGTCACCACCGCCAAGTCGGGGCACATCGAGCTTGACGGCGCCGATCGTTTCCTCGTGCTCGACCGCGGGCAGCGCAATGAGCACAACATGAAGACGCAGGAGAAGACGCTGTCGCGCTTCGAAGGCTATCGAGTGCTGGCAGGCGAGCGCGTTTTGCGTGGCGTAGAAAACCTGCCCCCCAAGGCGCGCCGCACTGTCGATCTCCTGCGCAACCCGACACCCCCCCACCAGGGCGAGCTCACCTGGCGGCTCGGGCTCGTGCTGGGCGCCGCCAACATGCTGCTGCTGGGCGTCGGCCTGTCGGAGACGAACCCCCGGCGTGCAGGCAACTGGAACCTGCTGTTCGCGCTCCTCGCATTCGTGGTCTATTACAACGTCATCAACCTGACCCAGGCCTGGGTCACCGGCGGGCGCATCGACATGGGCACGGCCATCGTCGCGACGCACGGCGGCGCGTTCGTGCTGGCGCTCGGGCTGCTGTGGTGGCGCGACGCCCGCAACAGCCGACGCTTCTGGCTTCCCAGGACGCGCATGGCCGCGAAGTGCGCATGAAAACCGTCCGCAGGCTGTTCTATGTCGACATCGTGGGCTCGGTCTCCTTCGTGGGCCTGGCCTTCCTGTCACTGTTCTTCTTCATCGACTTCGTCGATGAGCTCGGCGACGTGGGCAAGCGCGACTACACCACTCCGGCGGCCGCGCTGGTGAGCCTGCTCGAGGTTCCCGGCCACATCTACGAGCTCATGCCGATCGCCGTGCTGATCGGCACGATCTACGCGCTGGCCCGCATGGCGCAATCGTCCGAGTACACGATCTTGCGCACCGGTGGCCTGGGGCCCGGCCGGGCCCTGCAGTTGCTGGCCTCGCTCGGCCTGGCCTTCGGCGTGATCACCTTCATTGTGGGCGACTACATTGCCCCGCTGGCCGAGGCACGCTCGGCCACCGTGCAGGCCCGCTACAAGGGAGGGCTGGCACTGGGGGGCTCGGGCGCCTGGCTGAAGGACCGGGAGTCCACGCCGCAGGGCGAACGCAGCTACTCCATCAACGTGGGCGGTACATCGGGACACGGCGAGCTGCGCGAGATCCGCATCTTCGAGTTCGATGCGAATGGCGCGCTGGTGCGCCGCATCGCAGCAGGCGAGGGACAGGTCGATGACGACGGCCGCTGGGAACTCGCGAACGTGACGGTCACCCGCTGGAGCGGCAGCGCCGATCACGATGCTGCCCGCGCAACCGATGAGCGCATGCCCGAAATGGAATGGCGCAGCGCGCTGCCTGCCCGTGTAGTGGCAGCGGCGGTGCTGCCGCTGTCGACCATGTCGACCGTGGAGCTGGCGCGCTACATCGAGCACCTGTCCGACAACGAGCAGGCCGCGCAACGCTACGAGATCCAGTTCTGGAAGCGCGCGCTCTATCCCTTCGCCTGCCTGGTGATGGTGGCGCTGGCCCTGCCCTTCGCCTACCTGCACGCCCGTGCAGGCGGCGTCAGCCTGAAGGTGTTCGGAGGCATCATGCTGGGCATCAGCTTCGTGCTGCTGAACAACGTGGCAGGTCACCTGGGCGTGCTGCACGACTGGACGCCATGGATCGCGGCCTCCACGCCCAGCCTCATCTACCTGCTGCTCTCGCTGGGCGCCTTCGCCTGGCTGGTGAAGTACCGATGAAGCGAGGCCTGCTGCTGTTCGCCCACGGAGCGCGTGACTCCCGATGGGCCCTGCCCTTCGAGGACATCGCCGAGCGCGTGCATATCCTGGCACCGGAGCTGCCGGTCCAGCTGTGCTACCTCGAGTTCATGACGCCGGGGCTGGTCGAGGCGGGGCACCGGCTTGTGGCCGCAGGCTGCGAACGCGTGGACGTCGTCCCGCTGTTCCTGGGTGCCGGCGGGCACGTCCGTCAGGACATTCCCAGCCTGCTGGCCGAGCTGGAGCACGACCACCCGGCGGTGCACTGGGAGCTGCGTCCGGCCATCGGCGAGGTCGACAGCGTGGTGCAAGCCATGGCCTCAGCCGCTCTCGCATGGGTGGAGCGCGAGTAGGTTGCCAGCCTAGGTCTCATTCGTCGCGGCGGCCCCACCGCATCCACGCCCCCTGTCCCACCCCACCAGATGAGCCCCGGAACATGAACCTGCACCAATTCCGCTTCGTCCAGGAAGCCGTGCGGCAGAACCTCAACCTCACCGAAACCGCCAAGGCGCTGTACACCTCGCAGCCGGGCATCTCCAAGGCCATCCTCGAACTCGAGGGCGAGCTGGGTGTGGACATCTTCGCGCGCCACGGCAAGCGGCTGCGGCGCGTCACCGAGCCTGGACGCGAAGTGCTTCGTTCCATCGAGATCATCATGCGCGAGGTGAACAACCTCAAGCGCATCGGCGACGAGTTCTCCAAGCAGGACGCCGGCACGCTCTCCATCGCCACCACCCACACCCAGGCGCGGTACATCCTGCCCGAGCCGGTGGCGCAGCTGCGCCGGCGCTTTCCCAAGGTGAGCATCAGCCTGCACCAGGGCTCGCCCGCACAGGTGGCGCAGATGGTGTGCGAAGAGGTGGCCGACATCGGCATCGCGACCGAGGCGCTCGACGAAGTCAACGAGCTGGTCACGCTGCCATGCTATGAATGGCAGCACGCGGTCGTCATGCCGACGTCCCACCCGTTGGCGCAGCTGGAGCGGATCTCCCTGGAGGACCTCGCGCTGCAGCCGCTGGTGTCGTACCACCCGTCGTTCAGCGGGCGCACGCGGGTGGACCGTGCCTTCGCGGCCCGGCGGCTCAAGCCCAACATCGTGCTGGAGGCGATCGACGCAGATGTCATCAAGACTTACGTACGACTGGGCCTGGGCATCGGCATCCTTGCGGAGGTGGCAGTACGCGACGATCCGCCGGGTGGCGACCTGGTTTCGCGTCCGGTAGGGCATCTGTTCGGCCAGAACGTGACGCGCGTGGCGTTCAAACGCGGCGCGTACCTGCGCAACTTCGTCTATGCCTTCGCCGAGATGCTGTCCGACCGGCTGAGCCGCACGCTCATCGCACGAGCCATGGGCAGCGATGCCCAGGACTACCAGTTGTGAGTACGCCATGAACCGAACACCTCGCGTCGACAGCCGCCTGCCCTCGGTGGGTACGACCATCTTCACCGTGATGTCGGCGCTGGCGCAGGAGCACGGCGCGGTCAACCTCGGTCAGGGCTTTCCCGACTTCGGTTGCGATCCCAAACTCATCGACGCGGTGGAAGCCGCGATGCGGCGCGGGCTGAACCAGTACCCGCCGATGGCCGGCGTGCCGGCGCTGCGGGAAGCCGTTGCCGCCAAGATCGAGTTGCTGTACGGCCAGTGCTACGACCCGGGGCAGGAAATCACCATCACGGCTGGAGCCACGCAGGCCATCCTCACCGCCATCCTCGCCATCGTGCATCCGGGCGATGAGGTCATCGTGCTCGATCCCTGCTACGACAGCTACGAGCCGAACATCGTCCTGGCCGGCGGGCGCCCCGTCCATGTGTCGCTCACGCCGCGCAGCTTCCGACCCGATTTCGATCGCATCTCCGCAGCCCTCACGCCGCGCACGCGGGCGATGATCGTCAACACCCCGCACAACCCCAGCGCCACCATCTGGTCCGCCGCCGACATGGCGCAGCTGGCCGACATACTGCGTCCCACCGGCGTGCTGCTGATCGCCGACGAGGTCTACGAGCACATGGTGTACGACGGCGAGCAGCACGAGAGCATCGCCCGCTGGCCGGAACTGGCGGCACGCAGCTTCATCGTTTCGAGCTTCGGCAAGACCTATCACGCAACCGGGTGGAAGGTGGGTTATGTGGCCGCCCCGACCTCCCTCATGGCGGAATTCCGCAAGGTGCACCAGTTCAACGTGTTCACGGTGAACACGCCCATGCAACACGGCATCGCCGCCTACATGGCCGACCCCACGCCATACCGGGTCCTCAGCGATTTCTACCAGGCCAAGCGTGATCTGTTCCGCACCGGCCTCTCCTCCACGCGGTTCAAACTGCTGCCCAGCGAAGGCAGCTACTTCCAGTGCGTGGATTACTCGGAAATCAGCGATGAGTCCGAGGAAGCCTTCTGCCGTCGCCTCACCCGCGAAGTCGGCGTGGCGGCCATCCCGCTGTCGGCGTTCTACCCGAACGCCTTCGAGCAGCGCATCGTGCGCTTTTGCTTTGCAAAGAAGGACGAGACCTTGCGAGAGGCACTGCAGCGGCTGGCGCAGCTCTGACCGGCAGCTCAGCTGGACTACGGCGCGGGCCCGGGCGCGTTCAGGTCCACATCCAAATCGAGGGCCGACTTGGCCACGGGCGCGCGGGAAACCTCTGCTCGCACGATGGCAGGCGGCACCTCGCCCATCTCCAGCGGCAGCAGTAGGTCCACGCCATCGCGGCGGCTTTGCTGCTCCGCCAGCTCTCGCGCCAGCGCATAGAGAAATAGCAGATCCTCGTACGCAGGCAGCTCGAACTGTTCCACCGACGCATCTCGGCGGAACAGCAGCGCCTGCAGCAGTTCGAGAGCCTGGGCTGGAACCTTCCACGCCGATTCCAGGCGCGACACGACGTCCGCATAGCTGTCCAGTGCCCGGCCCTGAGCGGGATCGCTACCCCACTGCGGCGCCTGTGCGTTGAAGCGACGGTTGAAACGCTCGCGAATTCGCTCATACGCCTCGCCATCGCAACGTCGACGGTAGATCTGCAGCAGCTTCAGATATGGCATGGGGCTGGTGCCGCCGCTGTGGCGAACGTGCCGCATGAGCAGGTCTATGGCGGCGTCTTCCTGCCCCAACGCAAGAAAGAAATCGGCCTGCTGTTCCAGGTCGATAAGTTCCTCCGCCGTCAGTTCCCGCTGCTGCCGCGCCGACAGCGGAAGGGTAGCGAGGGGGTTGACCTCGTGCGGGGGTGGAGGCGCATCGGTCCAAGCCACAGCACCATAGCCGGAGACATCGGGCACCACGCGCATCGATGTGAGCGTGGTCTGGCCGGTGACGGGCAGCCCCATGCTCCCGCTCTCCGTGTCCCCCATACGCGAGCTGCGCCCCGATAGTGACTGGGAACTGCGCCGCCATGCCTGCTCGCTGCGCCAGCGGGCTCGACGCCACAGAACGAGCGCCGTCACGCTCAGCAGCACGATGAGCAACACCACCGACCCTACCAGCGCCAAAACAATGGCCGGACGCTCCTGCGCCTGACGCAGCTGCGCTTGCACGTCACCCAGCGACCGGTGCGCGGACTGAAGTTCCTTCTGCAGTTCCTCCACTCGCGCATCGAGGACAGCCAGTTGCCGGCGGGCCGCGGCCTCGGACGCGATGAGGGCTGTCAAGGAGTCGCTCGCCTGGGAAGATGCCGCGACGACGGTCGACGTGCTCGCGGCGGCAGCAGAGACTGGAGCCACAACCGCCTCCGGGGCGGCTTCCACGCGGGGGCGCAGTGGAGCCGGGTCCAGCAAGCTCACGAAGCGGCGTTCCACACGAGGTGGGCAGCCAGCGAAGACCCGCACGGTCATGACCGGCTCTCTCATGCGCGTGGCAGTGACGACGCTGATGCGCATCTCGCGGTCCGAAGCACCTTTCAGCAGCCGGGTGTACACATCGGATGCGAGCAGCTTCTGCTCGCCTGTGGATACCTCGGCTGCTACGCACTCGGGCTCGAGCGTTTCGCCTTCATCCAGCCGAACGACGATGCTGAAGTCGGCTGCCTGGCCCAGCCGGGTGGCGTTGTGTACAGCACCGAACCCGAGCGCCATGGCCGACGGCGAAACTGCAAGCAGCATGACGACGGGAAGGGCAGCGAAGACTCGGTGCATGGCTCGGAGCATAAGGGGCGTTGGGACTCTAGCACGCTGTTACATTGCGCGATCCTCAAGAACCAGCCACATGCGGGGTGCGCGCTCACCCCCGTGACACAATTCTCGGACCCCGTCGGCCGGACTCCCGCATGGCGTGCTCCCGAGGGCCCGACGCTATCCGCTGACTCGGCCTGCGAGACCCGAAGCCCAAGGATGCCGATGAACCACCTTGCACTCACACCCCCCGAGCGCCAGAACATCGAGTCGGGTCCGTGGTTCTCGAAGCTCTCCCAGCCGCTGCGCGAAGCCATTCTTTCGCGATCCACTGTCCGTAGGCTGCCCGATGGCACATCGCTCACCTCGCGTGGGCAGCCGGCGCACGAATGGTGTGGGGTGGCGATGGGCGCGGTGCGCGTCAGTTCGGTGTCCTTGACGGGTAAGCAGATCACGCTGACCTACGTCGAGCCTGGCTTGTGGTTCGGCGATATCGCCTTGTTCGATGGACTGCCGCGCACCCACGACGGCCATACCCACGGCACCACCACCTTGCTCGTGGTGCGCAAGCCCGACTTCCAGGAGTTGCTGGCGCAGCACGTGGAGCTGTACGACGCTCTGCTTCGTCTGAACTGCCGACGGCTGCGGCTGATGTTCGATGCTGTCGAAGACCTCGCGACCCGCCCACTCGCGTCACGTCTGGCAAAGCAGCTCCTGATGCTGGCACGCAGCTACGGCATTACCGAGGACGAGGGGATCCGCATCGGATTGCAGCTGGCACAGGAAGACCTTGCACAGCTGTTGGGCGCCTCGCGCCAGCGGGTGAACCTGGAGCTCAAGGGCTTCGAGCGCGAAGGCGCTTTGCGCGTCGAACCTACGCGGCTCGTGGTTCTTGACAAGGATAAGCTTCTGGCCATCGCGTCGCGATGATTTCGCCGAACCGTGAGCCCATCCGTCATGGATGAGTTCATCGGAACCCAGCCCGTCCCCGAGCGACAGGCATTCGACGTGGGCGCATTGCGCGCCTACCTTTCCGAACGGCTCGAAGGCTGTGCGGGGCCTTTGCGGGTGGAGCAGTTCAAGGGCGGCCAGTCCAACCCGACGTTCAAGCTCGTCACACCGCACGCGTCGTATGTCATGCGATGCAAGCCCGCCCCGCAAGCCAGGCTGCTGTCTTCCGCGCATGAGATCGAGCGCGAATTCGCGGTGATGCATGCGCTGCGTGGGACCGGTGTGCCTGTGCCCCGCATGCACCTCTCGTGCCTGGACGAATCCATCATCGGCCGGGCCTTTTACGTGATGGAGTTCGTCCACGGACGCGTGCTGTGGAATCAGTCGCTGCCCGGCATGAGCTCGACTGAACGAGCGGCCATTTACGACGAGATGAACCGTGTGATCGTGGCCTTGCACCAGGTCGACGTGCAAGCCACGGGGTTGGCCCACTACGGCAAACCAGGCAACTATTTCGAAAGGCAGATCGCCCGCTGGAGCAGGCAGTACCTGGGCACGATCACTGAGCCGATCCCCGACATGGACCTCTTGATGGAATGGCTGCCGGCGCACCTGCCAGCCAGCGCGCGCGCCCACACCCGCGCGGTAGTGCACGGGGACTATCGCATGGACAACTTGGTATTCCACCCCACCGAACCGCGCGTGTTGGCCGTGCTTGACTGGGAACTGTCGACGCTTGGCCATCCGCTCGCAGACTTCAGCTACCACTGCATGTCCTGGCGCGTGCCGTACACCACTGCGCGAGCCATCGGCGGCCTGGACCTCCCTGCCCTGGGTATCCCCGAGGAGCGTGACTACGTGCGTCGCTACTGCGAGCGTATAGGCCGCCCGGACTTCGCAATGGTCATGGCCGACTGGAACTTCTACCTGGTCTACAACCTGTTCCGCATGGCGGCGATCCTCCAAGGCATCGCCAGGCGAGTAATCGACGGAACCGCCGTCAGTGCAAGGGCCCGCCAGGAGGCAGCCGGCGCACGCCCATTGGCCGAGATGGCCTGGCGCATTGCACGGCAAAGCTGAGCCGGATCACGACGCTCTGCGCACAATCGCCTGCGCGATGCGAATCTCGACGGCGCCACAGCGCCTACCGGTGCTTGGGCTGCTCAGGCTGAAGATCAGTCCAGGCCGTGGGCTCGGAGGCATCGGGCCACTGCTGCTGAGGGAGTTCCGGTGCGCCACTCGCCTCTCGCACGACCTGCGCCGATTGCGCAGCCGCCTCAAAGAGCGACACGGCCTGCGACAGCGTGCCCGCTTCCGGCAGCGCCATCTCCATGCGCAGATAAAGCCGGCCACGCAAGGTCATGAGCACGAAAGGCGGCTGGTGGCGCAGCAGTCGGGTCGTGGCGTCTGTGAGCCGCTGCACCAGCACGCCCTGTACCCACTGCTGGGCAGTGTCAGGGACGGCTGCCACCGCGCCGTAATGCGAGCGCGCCTCCTTGGTCAAGAGATGAAGCGTCACCTTGGGGAACATTGCCAGCCAGCGCATTTCCTCGGGGGCGGAGGTATCTATCACCGTCTGGTTGCCCTTCGTGTAGCTCTCGAAGGTCTCTCTTTCGAGTGTTTCCATCAGCGAGTGCGACAGCAGCAGCATCTGCAAGCCTGACGGAAGGTTCAGCTCCATGCGAAGGCGCAACTCGCGCGCCGTGATGTACGCACGCTGTGGCGGCCCCCATTCCAGACGCCAGGGTTTGCCGGCGAACGCACCGTCCACGACGAAGCCGGCGTCGCCGTGCGCGCGCCTGAATACATACCCATGGCGCCGTGCCCATTCGGAGAACTCGCTCCAGTCCGGGCCCTGCGGGCCGCCGGAAATCCAGCGCTTGATGGCGTCGAGCATGAGGCGGGCGGTTCGTCTAGAGTCGCGGGGGGCAACAAGAGGAGCCAGCGAATGATCGAAGTGTATTCGTGGGGCACGCCGAATGGCCACAAGGTGCACATCATGCTGGAGGAGTGCGGCCTGCCCTATCGCGTGATTCCGGTCGACATCGGTGCAGGAGAGCAGTTCCGCCCCGAGTTTCTGGCCATCAGCCCGAACAACAAGATCCCCGCGATCATCGATCCGCAAGGACCAGAGAGTTCGCCCGTCTCGCTGTTCGAGTCGGGGGCCATCCTCATCTATCTTGCTGCAAAGGCCGGGCGATTCATGCCAGAGAGCCTCGCCGCCCGCTATGAGGCACTGCAATGGCTCATGTTCCAGATGGGCAGCGTTGGCCCGATGCTCGGTCAGGCTCATCATTTCCGCGTCTATGCGCCCGAAAAGATCGAGTACGCCATCAACCGTTACACCAGCGAGGCCAAGCGCCTGTACGGTGTGATGGACAAGCGCCTGGCCCGCAGCAAGTACCTCGGCGGAGCCGAGTACAGCATCGCCGACATCGCAGTGTTCCCCTGGCTGCGTTCATGGAAGAACCAGGGCATCGACTGGAACGACTACCCTCACCTGCGCGGCTGGTTCGACGAGATCTCCGGCCGGCCCGCGGTCATGCGAGGCGTGGAGGTTCTGGCCGATCGCCGCAAACCGCTCCTCGACGAGACAGCGCGCGAAGTGCTCTTCGGCGAGACCCAGTACCGCAGGCACTGACTACCTGCTCGGCACACCGTTTGCTGCAAACGGTTCGGGAGGCTCCGCGACTTTGGCCCATGGCGCGGCCGCTCGACGGAGTCGTGCCCGCGTGCCCTCGCACTGGGAGTAGGTGTGGAATCGTTGGACAAGCAGCTACGCGACACGGTGTTGCAAGCCATGGCCCGGGCCTATCCGGACCCGGTGGATCTGGTGTTGCTCTCGATGGTCACGGGGTGCGAGGTGGCTGCGCTGGAGGCCGAGACAGGCGAGCTCATCAGCGCGGGCCTAGCGCAGGGTCCGCACGCAGGCATCCCGGCATGGCCGCGTCTGCAATCTGCGTATATCACCGACCGCGGGATGACCGTCGCTTGTAGTCAGGCCACCAATGAATCGGAGGCAAGTGCCCTGGTGTACAAGCTTGAAGCACGCACGCTGCGCGCATTGTTGTGCGCCCGTGCCTACGCCAGCCGGCTCCCGGCCGCGCAGATCAACGAGCTGTGCGAGGCGATATCGAATGTGCCCGACGGAGCCCTAATCGATGCCGCGCGTGTCTGCGCACACCAGCCGGTCAGCGATTGGCGCCCACTCGTCCAGGCACTCGTCCCTCAGCAAAGTGAAACGACGTCACCGGTAGATGTCGGCTGAAGGCTAAGCGCCCTCAGCAGCCAAGCCGTGTGAAGTTTTTACCAGTGCTAGCGGCAGTGAGGCTACCGCGCGGCTCTCATCACGGAGCGAGAGGGAAGGACGGGGAGGCTGCGAGTGGCCTGCCCGGAGGGACTCGAACCCCCGACCTGCTGCTTAGAAGGCAGCTGCTCTATCCAGTTGAGCTACGGGCAGCCGGCCGTGAGGAAAAGATGGTCGGGGTGAGATGATTCGAACATCCGACCCACTGCTCCCAAAGCAGTTGCGCTACCAGGCTGCGCTACACCCCGATCGGCGGGCATTGTAGCTTTGGCCTTGTTCGGGCGCCAATCGTCTGCACGCTTACTGGATCAGCTGACCCCAGGCCTTCTCCAGCCGCTTCACGCTCACCGGCTGCGGTGTACGCAACTCCTGTGCAAACAGGCTCACGCGCAGCTCCTCGAGCAGCCACCGGAACTCGTCGAGCCGGGCATCGGCGACACCTTTGCGTTCAGCCACGGTACGCCAGTAGCGTTGCTCCAAAGGCCTCAGCTCGGCCAGGCGGACAGCGTCGCGGGCAGGATCCGCGCGCCATTTCTCCAACCGCATGACGACAGCTTTCAGGTAGCGAGGCAGATGCGCCAGCTGAGCCCAGGGCGTCAAGTACAGGAAACGCTTGGACACCAGCCGGGCCACCTGCGCGTTGATGTCGTCGGCCACCTCCTTGGCCGGGCGCGCATCCTTGAGCTTGCGGGTTGCGGCGGCATGCTCGGTGAGCACGGCCAGCGCACCCCGGGCAATCTCGTTGGCTATGAGCGTGAGGCGACCCCGCCCTTCATCAATGCGTCGCCTGAAGCTGGCCGCGTCGCTGGGCAACGGATCGTTCAGGAAGGCACGGTCCAACGCGAGGTCGATGATCTGCTGCCGAAGCTCCTCCGCGGTGCCCAGCGACATGAACAACACCGCCATCTTCTGCAGCTCCGGGAGGTTCTTCTCCAGGTACTTGAGCGCGTCGCGGATCTGCAGGGCCACCAGGCGCCGCAAGCCCGCGCGGTGCTTCGCGGCCGCCATCTCCGGTTCATCGAAGACCTCGATGCCTACGTGTGTGTTCTGGTCGATCAGCGCAGGAAAACCCACGAGCGTTTGCCCTCCACGGCGGATCTCCATGAGCTCCGGAAGCTCCGCGAAGGTCCAGTCCGTATAGGTAGCTTGAGGCGCGATGGCCTCGTCGCGCTGAGCGGTGACGGACGCCGAGCCGCGACCCGCGGGGGGCCGATTCTGTTCCGACTCACGCATGCCTTCCGGCGACGGGGGCGATGACGCGCGGGCCGCCATCTTCAGCACTGCCAGCGCCTGGAACGCAGAGCGCGCCAAGCCACCCAGCTCCGCCTTGAGGGCGGCCAGGTTGCGCCCCATGCCCAGCTGCCGGCCGTGCTCGTCGACCACTCGAAAGTTCATGTACAGATGAGGCGGCACTTGCTCCAGCTTGAAATCGTTGCGCTTGATGTCGAGCTGCGTACGCTCGCGCACCACCTTGAGCAGCACATCGATCAGGCTGCCCGTTCCGAAACCCGCCGACTCATTCACGCCCGCGACGAACACTTCCGCGAAGTCGGCCAGCGGCATTAACCGCGCCCGGGGCTTCTGGTGCAGGCTCTTGACGAGTGCCAACACCTTGTCCTTGATCATGCCGGGAACCAGCCACTCGCAGCGTTCATCGCTCACCTGGTTGAGCGCGTAAATGGGCACCGTGACGGTCACCCCGTCCCCCGGATCGCCCGGCGAATGCAGATACGAGGTGCTGCAGTCGACTCCGCCCAGTCGAAGGGTTTTCGGGAAGGCAGCCGAGGTGATGCCCGCCGCCTCGTGACGCATCAGCTCCTCGCGGGTGAGCAATAGCAGCCGCGGCTGGCGCTTGCTCTCCTCGCGGTACCAGCGCTCCAACGCGGCACCGCTGGCCACATCGGCCGGAAGCTGCGCGTCATAGAAGGCGTAGATCAGTTCCTCATCGACCAGCACGTCTTGGCGCCGCGACTTGTGCTCCAGTTCCTGCACCTCGGCGACCAGCTTGCGGTTGGCCGCCAGGAAGGGAAGCTTCGTGTCCCACTGCTGCGCGACCAGAGCCTCGCGGATAAAGATGGCTCGTGCCCCCGCAGGATCGACCTTCGCGTAGTTCATCCGCCGGTTGCTGTACACGACGATGCCGTACAGCGTTGCGCGCTCCAGCGCGATCACCTCTGCGGCCTTCTTCTCCCAATGCGGATCCAGCAGCTGCGTTTTCAGCAGGTGCCCCGCCATGGCGGGTATCCATTGCGGCTCGATGGCCGCGATACCCCTCGCATACAGGCGCGTGGTTTCCACCAACTCGGCGGCCATGATCCAGCGGCCGGGCTTCTTCGAGAGGTTGGCGCCGGGATGCCGGTAGTAGCGGATACCCCGCGCCCCCAGATACCACTCGTCCTCGTCGCTCTTGAGCCCCACATTGCCCAGCAAGCCGGCCAGCAAGGACAGGTGGATCTGGTCGTAGGTGGCAGGCGTCGCATTGAGCCGCCAGCCGTGCTCGGAGACGACGGTGTGCAGTTGCGTATGGATGTCGCGCCATTCGCGCACTCGCCGCGGCGAGATGAAGTTGTCCCGCAGCAGCTGCTCCTGCTTGCGATGGGACAGTTTGTGCTCGCCAGTGCCGCCACGCGCCTCCTCCAGCCACTTCCATAGCTTGAGGTCGCCCATGAACTCGGACTTCTCGTCATCGAACTTCCGGTGTGCCTGGTCAGCTGTTTGCTGCTGCTCCAGCGGCCGGTCGCGCACATCCTGCACGCTCATCGCGGCGGCGATCACCAGTACCTCCGTCAATGCGTGGCGCTGCCGCGCCTCGAGGATCATGCGCCCGACGCGCGGATCCAGCGGCAGGCGCGCCAGCTCCTCTCCGACGCGGGTGAGCTCGTTGCGATCGTCCACCGCGCCCAGCTCAGCCAGCAGCTGGTAACCGTCGGCAATTGCACGACGAGGGGGCGGCTCCAGGAACGGGAAATCCTCCACGAGCCCCAGGCCCAGGGACTTCATGCGCAGGATCACCCCCGCCAAGGAGGAACGCAGGATCTCAGGGTCGGTAAAGCGCGGTCGCCCGGCGTAGTCCTTTTCGTCGTACAGCCGGATGCATATGCCATGGGCCACGCGCCCGCAACGCCCCGCCCGCTGGTTGGCCGCGGCCTGGCTCACCGGCTCGATCTGCAATTGCTCGACCTTGTTGCGGTAGCTGTAGCGTTTCACCCGCGCCGTGCCTGCATCGACCACGTAGCGAATGCCGGGCACGGTGAGCGAGGTTTCGGCCACGTTGGTCGCCAGCACGATGCGCGGCGCGCCGTGCGCCTCGAAGACGCGGTCCTGCTCCTGCTGGCTGAGTCGTGCGTACAGAGGCAGCACTTCCACGCCTGGCGGGTGATGCTTGCGCAGGTGTTCGGCCGCCTCACGAATCTCGCGCTCGCCGGGCAGGAACACGAGCACGTCACCCGAGCCAACCCGCCACAGCTCGTCGATGGCCTCGCCGATGGCGTCGTTCAACCCATACTCACGCGTCTCCTCGAATGGGCGCCAGCGCTGCTCCACCGGGTAAAGCCGGCCTGAGACCTGGATCACCGGGGCAGGCCCCCGCGCCGATGCGAAATGCCCGGCGAAGCGCTCGGCGTCGATGGTCGCCGACGTCACGACGATCTTCAGTTCAGGCCGGCGCGGCAGTAGCTGTCGCAAATAGCCGAGCAGGAAATCGATATTGAGGCTGCGTTCATGCGCCTCGTCGATGATGAGCGTGTCGTAGGCCGACAGCAGCGGATCACGCTGGGTTTCCGCAAGCAGGATACCGTCGGTCATCAACTTGACGCTGGCTCCCGCGGCCAAACGGTCCTGGAAGCGGACCTTGTATCCCACCACGTCGCCTAGCGGTGTCTGCAACTCCTGGGCGATGCGTTTGGCCACGCTCGACGCAGCGATTCGCCGAGGTTGCGTATGGCCGATCAGCCCGGCGCCGCCTGCGCCTCGGCCGCGGCCCATCGCAAGCGCGATCTTCGGCAGCTGGGTTGTCTTGCCCGAGCCCGTTTCGCCCGAGACGATAACGACCTGATGCTCTGCCATCGCGCGAGCGATCTCGTCGCGGCGGGAAGAAACCGGCAGCGATTCGGGAAAAGTGATCGGCGGAACGGGGTTTGCCGCAAGCGGTGGCCTGCCGCGCGGGGATGAGGACATCGAGCCTTCGTGCAAAATCGCTGATTATTTCAGTCGACGCGATGAGCCTGGTTTTTCCTCATACCTTCGTCCCGTGGTTCCGCTCGGTCGCACCCTACATCCACGCCCACCGCGGAAAGACCTTTGTGGTCGCCATCGCTGGCGAACTCATTGCCGCCGGCAAGCTCAATGCCTTCGTGCAGGACCTGGCGCTCATCCACGCCATGGGCATCAAGGTAGTGCTCGTGCATGGTTTTCGACCCCAGTTGGAAGAGCAGTTGCGAGCCAAGGGACAGACGTCGCGCTTCAGCCATGGCATGCGCATCACTGATGCGGTGGCTCTCGATTGCGCACAGGAATCCGCCGGACAGCTGCGGTATGAGATCGAGGCCGCCTTCTCACAAGGGCTGCCCAATACACCCATGGCCGGCAGCCAGATCCGTATCGTGTCGGGCAATTTCATCACCGCCCGTCCAGTGGGCATCGTTGACGGCGTCGACTTTCAGCACACCGGGCTCGTTCGCAAGATCGACGCCGCTGGTATCCGCCGGGCAGTGGATTACGGCTCCCTGGTCATGCTTTCGCCGTTCGGCTTTTCCCCTACCGGCGAAGCCTTCAACCTCAGCATGGAAGACGTGGCGGCCAGCACGGCCATCGCGTTGCAGGCCGACAAGCTGATCTACGTGACCGAGGTGAAAGGCATCCCCCTGGATCCCAATGACCCGTCCAGCGACATCGATGCCGAATTGGCCCTGGCCGATGCCGAAAGGATGCTGGCCGCTCTGCCCAATTCCGCACAGCCCACCGATACAGCCTTTTATCTGCAGCACGCCGTCAAGGCCTGCAAAAACGGCGTGGACCGGGTGCACATCATTCCGTTCTCGGTGGACGGCTCGATCCTCATGGAGTCGTTCACGCACGATGGCGTGGGCACCATGATCGTCGACGAAAAGCTCGAGAGCCTGCGCGAAGCCACGCCCGACGACATCGGCGGCGTGCTGGCGCTGATCGAGCCCTTCGAGAAGGATGGCACCCTGGTCAAGCGCGACCGTACCGAGATCGAGCGCGACATCGGACACTACACGGTGATCGAGCATGACGGGGTCATCTTCGGCTGCGCGGCACTGTATCCCTATCCCGAAGCGCTCACCGGCGAAATGGCAGCCCTCACCGTCTCGCCCCAGGTCCAGAGCCAGGGCGATGGCGAGCGCATGCTCAAGCGCATTGAGCAGCGTGCCAAGGCACAGGGGCTGGACAGCATCTTCGTGCTGACTACGCGGACCATGCACTGGTTCATCAAGCGAGGTTTCCAGCCGGTGGATGCCGACTGGCTACCCGATGCGCGCAAGCGCAAGTACAACTGGGACCGGCGCTCGCAGGTCCTCGTGAAGAAACTCGCCTGAGGCGAAAAGGAGTAGGCAATGCCCCGCACCGTTCAATGCGTGTATCTCAAGAAGGAGGCCGAGGGCCTCGATTTCGCCCCCTATCCCGGCGAACTGGGCAAGCGCATCTACAACCAGGTTAGCAAGGAAGCTTGGCAACTTTGGATGAAGCACCAGACCATGCTCGTCAATGAAAATCGCCTGAATCTTGCCGACCAACGGGCCCGCCAATACCTCGCCAGGCAAATGGAGCGCTTCTTCTTCGGCGAAGGAGCTGATCTGCCGGCAGGGTATGTACCGCCCAATGGCGGGTAATGGTCGCTTGCATCGATTTTTCCCATCCCTCGACTATCGCGCTCAGTTTTTGTCGCCGCACCGCCTGGATTTCCTTAGAATCCGGCCGCTACATTTCGGCAAGGCAACGCAAAAGGGAATCGGAAATGGCGACTTTGCAGGATTTGCTGGAGCGCAAGGCGGCCCTGGAAAGGGAAATCGAGTCGACCCGCAGGCAGGAAAGGGCCGAAGCAATCTCGAAGGTCAAGTCCCTCATGACGCAATATGGCCTCACCATGGCCGACCTCACCGCCCGGACACCGCCCAAGGCCGTGGTCGGAAAGGCCGGCAAGGTAGCAGCCAAATATCGCAATGAGGCCACCGGGGACACATGGAGCGGGCGCGGCCTGCAACCCAAATGGCTCAAGGCCGCGTTAGCTGCGGGCCGCAGGATCGAGGAATTCACAGTCAGGTAAGGCTAAGTCGACTGTCATGGCAGCATGATCAGGCGCCCCGCAGGGCGCCTTTTTCTTGTGCGCCCAGCATGGGCGCGATCTTCGGGGTGCAAGTCCCCGGCCAGGCTGGCCACAGCGAGGCAAGCGAAGCGCAACTGCGTGAGGGTGACCGCGCGTGGGAAGGAAGCGTGGAGCGTAAACCGTGTGTCACCGACCGCCATATAGGAGCCAGTCCGTGATCGGCATGTAGGAGCCTGTCGCAGATCGGCATATAGGAGCCAGCAAGCGTGGCCACGGGCGTCTTGATCTGAGCGTGCCGTCTCTACCCTTCGGGCCTTTTGCCCGGAGGGCCAGGGATGGCGCGCAGGAAATTCGAGATGCATCACTACCGACGGGCCTGCTGCGCATGCGTCAGGGCGACTCCGATCGCGACATCACCGCTGCCAAGGTGATGGGCCGGCCGAAGGCCACGCAGTGGCGCCGCCTGGCCACTGAGCAAGGCTGCCTGGATGCGGCCCAGCCGCTGGACTTCGGCGCCGGATCGATGCTCATACACCCCGACGGCCGGCCGCGGCGCACCTGGGCCTTCGTGATGACGCTGGCGCACAGCCGCCACCAGTACGTAGAGTTCGCCTGGGACGAGACCGTGGTTACCTGGCTTGCCTGGACTACGCCAGCTGGAAGGATCGCAAAGTGCTTGCCGCGGCGATCAAGCGGGGCGGCTGCGTGCCCTGCAACTGCGTCACTGGCGGCGTGGCCCGACCATCTACGGCGAGCCGCGGCGCTTGGGTGCATCCCACGAGGATGCACGCAAGGCTGCGGCCAATGCCCGCCGCTGGTGGCACAACAGCGCCAACGCCCTCAACCGCGTCCTGTCACTACTTGGACCGCTTGAGCGTCCCTCGCTTCTCCTGACCTCAACCGCTCGAACCGCCCGGTGCGGATCCGCATGCCGGGTGGTGTGGGAGGGGCTCAGCCAGAATGGCTGACCCCTATCCCGATAGTCGGCTGATTCTGGGAAAACACGGCCTTATCCCCAACTCACGGGGTTGCCAGCCGCGCAAATCAGGCCGGGGTCGGGGTACCCGTTACATTGCGTCCCGCATCCTCACGCTCACCTCGTGCCCGCCCAGCGTCTTGCCGTTTCCCGGCTCTCCCTCTCGCCGGCCGCGATGGTCGGGAGTTCCTGCGGCCGCGTCCTGCTGGTCATGCTGGCGTATTACCTGCTGGGGCGGCTCAGTACATGGCCGCCGCTGCCCCCGCATGCTGGCCTCGTATGGCTGCCTGCCGGTCTGGCCGTGCCCGTTTTGATGCGCTGGGGTCTACCCCTCTGGCCCGCCATCGCGGCGGGCGCTTGGCTACTCGCCCTCTCATCTGGCTTGGCGCCGCTAGCGGCGCTGTTGGTGGCGGCAGGCCATACCGCTGGGCCGCTTGCAGCGGCGTTGCTGATGAGGCGCTGGGGCACGCACACGGCACTCGACCGTCGCCAAGACCTTCGGCATTTCGCATTGGTCGGCGCAGCCGGCAGCGCCATCGTCAGCGCCACCTTGTGCACGGCTGCCACCACAAGCATGATCGATCCCGCCGCCGTGTCCAGCACATGGCTGCTCCACTGGCTGAGCGATGCGGCCGGTATCCTGCTCCTCGGCGTTCCGCTGCTCACGTTGTCGGCCCATTCGCTGCAACGCGCGCTGGCGTCATGGCGCTGGGTCCCCACGCTGCTGCTGAGCACCTCGGCAGTAACCTTCTGGATCTGGGGATACACGTCGGTCGGCGTCGCCGCGGCACTGTCGCCTCTCATGTTCCTGCCTCATCTGCTGCTGTGCTGGCTTGCGGCTCGCAGCGGCATGTTCGCGGCGTCCGTGCCGACATTGCTGCTCGGCATGGGCGCCGCATGGGCTACCGCCAACGGATTGGGCCCCTTTGTCCACCCCGACCCGACCTACACCCTCGCGCTGCTGTGGGGCCATCTCGGCACTCTGACGGCCGTCCCGCTCCTGCTGACCGCCATGGTGAGCGAACTGCGGGCCAACGATGAGCGCTGGCAGCTGGCGCTGGCCAGTTCGCAGATCGGGGTGGCCGAGTGGGACGGGCGCGCTCGAGAGCTGATCGTCTCGCCGCGCGGACTGGCCATGCTCGGCCATGCCGAACACTCCTTCGATCGCTCCGTCGTTTCCGTTTGGCACTGCACGCATGAGGAAGACCAGCCTCGGCTACGCGAGGAGCTGGCCAGGCTGCGCCGAGGGCAGGACAGCGGCCACGTGGAAATTCGCATGCGGTGCGCCGACGGGAGTTGGAAATGGGTGGACCTGCACGCGATCGTTCCCGAGCGTAACGCGACAGGAGCTCCTCGCCGCATCATCATGACGGCTCGGGACATGACCGAACAGCGTGTCGCCCAGGAAAGCTACCAGCTCGCCGCCAAGCTGTTCCAACACCTGCACGAAGGCCTGCTCATCACCGACGCACAGCACCGAGTGCTGGACGTCAACCCCACCTACTCGGCCATCACGGGCTATACGCGCGACGAAGTCCTGGGTACCTTTCCGAGCCTCATGCGGCCGGTTGCGGCAGGATCGGCGGCCGAGAGACAACAAGCGTCCGTACGCGAAGCCCTGCTTCGCGAAGGCACCTGGCGCGGGGAGATTTCCGACCAGCGGCGCAACGGCGAACCGTGCAGCCTCCAGATCACTATCTCGGCGGTAAAGCCGCACGGCGGCCCCGTGCGCTTCTATGCATGGTCACTGTCCGACATCACTCAGGCGCTGGCGCAGCGGGCCCAGCTGGAGCGCCAGGCACACACCGACGAGCTGACCGGCCTGCCCAACCGGGCGCGACTCGCCCAACTGCTGCGCGAGGCCATGCAGGCCAGCGAGCGCGAAAACTTCCTCCTCACCATCTGCTACCTCGACCTCGACCACTTCAAGCCTGTTAACGACACCTTCGGTCACGAAGCAGGTGATCGCCTCCTGATCGAGCTCGCAGACCGGCTGCGCCGCTCGCTGCGCCGGTGGGCCAGCGGCAACGACCAAGTGGCACGACTGGGCGGTGACGAATTCGTCCTCCTGCTACGCACAGCCACGCAGGAGGAAGGTCGTCAGGCGGTGGAGCGCGTCATGCGCAGCGTGTCCATGCCGTACGGCCTCGCGGTCGGTGAGGGACCGGTTCACGTCACAGCGAGCCTCGGCGCCACCGTCTACCCCATCGACAAGGCGGATGCCGACACACTCCTACGCCACGCCGACCATGCCATGTACGGCGCAAAGCAGGCCGGGCGTAACGGCTATCTCTTTTTTGATGCCGAGCATGACCGGCGCACCGAGGAGCACCTGGAAGCCCTGGGGCGTGTCCAGGAAGCCTTGGATGCCGGGCAGTTCACGCTGCATTACCAGCCGAAGGTGGACATGGAGCGGGGCAAGGTGCTCGGCATGGAGGCACTGCTGCGGTGGCAGCACCCGCAGCATGGCGTAATCGCGCCGGCTCAGTTCCTGCCACTGGTCGAACACACCGGGCTAGCTGCGCGTTTGGGCGATTGGGTGCTGCGGGAGGGAATCGAACAGCTTGCGGCGTGGCAACGCCTTGGCCTGGACATGACCGTTAGCGTAAACATTTCGGCACGCCATCTCCAAGAGCCAAACTTCGCCAAGCGTTTAGCCAGTCTCCTCGCGCGCCACGGCAGTTCCGTGGGTTGCCGGCTAGTGGTCGAAGTGCTCGAAACGGCTGCCTTGGCCGACGTGGATTACACCTGTGGACTGATCCAGGAATGTCGGGAACTCGGCGTGCGATTCGCTCTCGACGACTTCGGCACCGGCTATTCCACCTTCACCTACCTCAAGCGCCTGCCGCTGGACATGCTCAAGATCGACCGCAGCTTCGTGCACACGATGCTCAGCGATCACCAGGACCTGGCCATCGTGGAAGGCGTGATCGCGCTGTCGCAGACATTCGGATGCACAGTAGTTGCCGAGGGGGTCGAAACGACCGAACAGGCGCACAGGCTCATTGAACTGGGTTGCACAGTGGGCCAGGGCAACGGAATCGCCAAGGCCATGCCGGCCGACGATGTCTATTGCTGGGTATGCGAATACCGCAACCCCTTCGACTCGCCCCGCACTGCACCTACCACTTGAGCCGGCTGCAGCGCGGCATGTCAAAACAGCTGTGGCACTAGACTGCCGATGTGATCCCGCCCGCCTTCATCCAGGACCTGCTCGGTCGCATTGACGTCGTCGAAGTCGTCGGCCGCCATGTCGAGTTACGCCGCAGCGGCGCCAACTTCGCAGGCCTTTGCCCCTTCCATTCCGAGAAGTCGCCCAGCTTCACCGTCGCCCCGAGCAAGCAGTTCTATCACTGCTTTGGCTGCGGAGCCCACGGCGATGCCATCCGCTTCCTGATGGAGCACGGCGGCATGAGTTTCCTCGACGCTGTGAGCGAGCTGGCTCAGCAGGCAGGCATGACCGTCCCGGAAGACAACAGCAGCCCCGCGGAGCGGGAGCGTGCGATCGCACTGAAGGAGCGCCAGGCCACCTTGACCGACGTGCTGGCGCGCGCCGCCGAGCACTATCAACAACAGCTCAAGGCCAGTCCACGCGCCATTGAGTACCTCAAGCGCCGAGGCCTGATTGGCCGGATCGCCAAACAGTACGGCATCGGCTACGCGCCGGAAGGCTGGCGCGGTCTGGCCAGCGTGTTTCCTCGCTACGACGACCCGCTGCTTGAGGAAGCCGGCCTGATCATCTCTCAGGACTTCGGCAGCGAAAAGTCCGACCGCAAAAAGCGCTACGACCGCTTCCGCGATCGAATCATGTTCCCAATCTGCTCAGTGCAGGGGGAAGTTATCGGCTTTGGTGGACGGGTACTCGACAAGGGTGAGCCCAAGTACCTCAACTCCCCAGAAACGCCGGTCTTCGTCAAAGGCCGGGAGCTCTACGGCCTGCACGAGGCCCGGTCAGCATTTCGCGAGAAAGGCTACGCCCTGGTCGTTGAAGGCTACATGGACGTGGTGGCCCTCGCCCAGCACGGCTTTGCCAACTCCGTCGCCACGCTGGGCACAGCCTGCACCGCGGAGCACGTGCAGAAGCTTTTTCGCTACACCGACTCGGTGGTGTTCAGCTTCGACGGTGATGCGGCGGGCCGACGCGCCGCGGGGCGTGCGCTGGAAGCCGCGCTGCCGCACGCCACCGACACTCGTAGCATTCGTTTCCTGTTCCTCCCCCCGCAGCACGACCCCGATTCCTATATTCGGGAACTTGGTGCCGATGCATTCGAGTTGGCATTGGCGGGGGCAGTGCCCTTGTCGCGCCAGCTCTTTGACATGGCGTGTACCGACTGCAACCTCGATTCGCCCGAGGGCCGTGCCCGCATGCTGGCCGCATCGAAGCCCCTGTGGAGTCTGCTGCCAGATGGCGCACTCAAGCGCCAACTGCTGACCGAACTGGCTTCGATGGGCAAGCTGGAACTGCCCGACTTGCAGTCGTTATGGCAGATTGCAGGCCCCCGCCCCACCGGAGGGCGAGCCTCACCAACAAGCAAGCGCCCGGCACCGCTGCCGCGGCGGCTCAGTCGAGGCACGGCCAACCTACTGGACCGGGCGCTATGGCTCCTGGTGCAGCGCAGCGAAATCTGGCTGGCCCTGGACTGCAACTCACAAGACCTGCTCGCTGGGCAAGCGGCACCTTACGGCGCGCTATTCGGCTTGCTGGAGCGCACCGTGCAAGACCACGGAGCGCTCGCAAGCGATTCCCTCTTGGCTGAGCTGGCCGCACGAGCCGAGGCGCTCGGGGCTTCCCTTGTGGTGTCACGGGTGAAGGAACTTGTGTCACCGGATCCCGACGCTGATTTGGGCCGCGATCTGGCCATCGTGCTGGACAGGCTGCGCCTGCAATCCGTGGAAGACGAATTGAAGCTATTGTTCGATTCCGGCCCGCTTTCGACCGAGGCCCAGCAGCGCGGCAAGGAACTCCATGAGGAGCGTAGGCGTCTCAAGGCGTTGTTGACCAAGGTCACGGAGCCTTCCGCGCGATAGCGCCAGAAAATGCACAAGGAAACTTTGACGGACGAGCCTGCATTGTCGATAATGTAGGGTTTGTTACCGCGCGGCAAGAGTGTGCGCAGCACCTCCGGGCATCGGCCACCCTCCGAACTAGGGTCCCCACGTGAAGGCCATTCAACTCCCGCAAGGACTGCCCCGCCACACGCTCACGCGAGCTTGCCTCGCCAGACGCCGGCCCTATGCGCACTGTTTTCGTACGGAAAGCGGTAGCGTAGGCCTGCGTCAGCGTTGCCCCTTGCAGAAGCGCCCGGATCTCCCCAAATGCCCCTCCCCGGGGCCTTGTGGCACGAGCGCCGCCTGAGGCCGTGAAGTTCATTGATATCCGAGGAATTGCATGACCGCGAAGAAGAGCGCCCCCGCCAAAGCCGCAGCCACACCGGTTGCCAAGGCCGCACCCGCCAAGGGGGCGAAGCCCGAGCCAGAAGACAAGAAAAAGGCCGTCACGGCCGACCTTGTCAAACCGGCTGCCAAAGCGGCCAAGCCCGGGGCTGAGGACGCCAAGGGCAAGCGCGGCCGCAAACCCAAGGACGACAAAAAAGCCGACGCCGCCGAGGACGAGGATTTCAGCGATCTCGAAGCCGACCTCGAAGGCGAACCCGAAGTCGAGGTTGCCGGCGATGCCGAGGAGGCCAAGGCCAAGGCCAAGCCTCTGCGCATGAAGGTATCGCGTGCCAAGGAGCGCGCGTTGATGCGCGAGTTCGGACTTGACGAGACGGCGCTCACCGAAGAGGAAGTCGCCAAGCGTCGCCAGGAGCTCAAGACACTCATCAAGATGGGCAAGACGCGTGGTTTCCTGACCCATCAGGAAATCAACGACCACCTGCCCGAGAAGCTCGTCGACAACGAAATCCTCGAAGCCATCGTGTCCATGCTCAATGACATGGGCATCGCGGTGTACGAGCAGGCCCCCGATGCGGCCACGCTGCTCATCGCCGGCGGAGGCACGACCACCGCAACCGAGGAGGAGGCCGAGGAGGCCGCCGAGGCCGCCCTCTCGACCGTGGATTCCGAGTTCGGCCGCACCACGGACCCGGTGCGGATGTACATGCGCGAGATGGGCACGGTCGAACTGCTCACCCGCGAAGGTGAAATCGAGATCGCCAAGCGCATTGAGGGCGGGCTGCAGGCCATGATGCTCGCCATCTCTGCCTCGCCGACGACCATCGCCGAAATCCTGGCCATGGCGGACAAGATCTCTGCCTCGGAGATGCAGATCTCCGAGGTGGTGGATGGTTTTGTGTCCGACGACGAGGCCGACGACTACGTCGCCGAGGAGGACTTCGACGAGTTCGACGAGGAAGACGATGACGATGGCGCCGGCGGTAGCAAGGCGCTCACCAAGAAGCTGGAAGAGCTGAAGTCCGCAGCCCTCGAGAAGTTTGACAGCCTGCGCGTCAACTTCGAGAAGATGCGCCGTGCCTTCGAGAAGGAAGGCTACCAGTCGCCTGCGTACAACAAGGCACAGCACGCCATCAGCTCTGAACTGATGACGATTCGCTTCACCGTCAAGACAATCGAGCGGCTGTGCGCCATCCTGCGTTCCCAAGTGGACGATGTGCGCCGCTACGAGCGCGAGCTGCGCAAGATTCTGGTCGACAAGTGCGGAATGCCGCAGGAATACTTCATCAAGCAGTTCCCTCCGAACGCCCTGAACCTGAAGTGGGCCGAGAAGGAAGCGGGCGCCGGCAAGCCGTACAGTGCTGTGTTGCAGCGGAATCTGCCTCCAGTGCAGGAACTGCAGAAGAAGCTGATCGACCAGCAGTCGCGTGCCGTCGTTCCTCTGGAGAACCTGAAGGAGATCAATCGCCGGATGAACGAAGGAGAGAAGGCCTCGCGTGACGCGAAGAAGGAAATGATCGAGGCCAACCTGCGCCTCGTGATCTCCATCGCCAAGAAGTACACGAACCGCGGCCTGCAGTTCCTCGACCTGATCCAGGAAGGCAACATCGGCCTGATGAAGGCGGTCGACAAGTTCGA
>CBINBY010000018.1:0-57659 GCA_966248995.1 uncultured Burkholderiales bacterium
CTCCGTTCGGCTTGAGCTTCTCCCTCCGTTCGGCTTGAGCTTCTCCCTCCGTTCGGCTTGAGCTTCTCCCTCCGTTCGCCGTGAGCTTGTCGAAGGGCCGCCACAAGAGGCAGCCAACCCTCGTCTGCCCTGAGCTTGTCGAAGGGCCCGCACCCCGACAACAGCCACCCTCCACCCCCTGCGGACACCCCCAACTGCCGTCACTCCCAACTGCCGAACGCACCAACTGTCCGCAACGCCTTCCGTCACCTTTAATTCCTCACGTCAGCGCAACGCATGGAAGTGAACAGCGCAGCGCAGGCATCCAGGTTCGCGGCAGGAAGGTTCAGCACATCCCACCGCGAGTGACTCAATCGAAAGACCCGGGGACGCGACCCAGCTGCTTGAAGCGAACCGCGCCCCACACCTAGGAGTACTTCATGTCCAGCGCACTGAACAGCGTCTTCGGCGGCGGCAACATCCTCGGCGCCGCCCTCAACGTCGCCAGCATGGTCTTCCCGCCGCTGGGTTTGGCCACGAGCCTCGGCAACATGCTCACGCAGGGCGTGGGCCAGGCGGTCAACCAGGCCGCGCAGCAGCTCATCAAGGAATGCGGCATGCCCAAGTTCCTGGGCAACATGATCGGCGACCTGGTCAAGAACGTGGTCAAGGACCTGTGCCAGCCCTCGCAGCCCCAGTGCGACCAGGCCGCCGGCCAGAACTTCGGCAGCGACATCGGCGACCTCATCAAGGACCTGACCAAGACGATCTTCGAGAACGCCAAGTCGCTCATGGAGCAGGACAAGGGCGACGGCAAAGGCTGCAAGGGGGGGGGCAAGGGCGGCGGGAAAGGCGGCAAGGAAGGCGTGGGCGGCGCGACCAGCTGGCTCGAAGCCATCGCCACGGCCATGGGCCAGGCCGCGGGCAACAAGGCCGCGAAGATGGTCGAGCTCAGCCAGAAGCTGAAGGAGCTGTCCAGCGCGGGCGGTGACGAGAAGGCCCAGGCCGCGGCCGCCAAGGAGATGAACGTCGTCAACGCGCAGTTCCAGGCGGCGTCGCAGGAGTTCAACATGCTGCAAAGCGCGTTCTCCAACTCCCTGAAGGCGCTGGGCGAAGGCATGGCCCAGATGGCACGCAAGGGCTGATGACCTAGGGGCCGCCGGGCGTAGTCAACGGGGCTGCCAAGGAGTACCTTGCAGCCCCGTTCTTCCTTTGTGGTGGAGAGACACGATGCTGCGTATGAGGAACCCATGGCTGTTCGTGGTGGCATGTGCCGCGAGTGCTGCAGCCGATGCCCAGATGTATTCGCCCGGCTACGGCACCTACGGCGCGCCGATGTCGAGCTTCCTGGCGTCGAGCTACCTGGTGCAACAGGTGGCCAACGGCACGCGCGCGTCGGGCAGCAGCGGCAGATCGTCGTCGTTGCGTGCGGCACCCGTGGCGCCGGTGGCCCGCAACGAAATCGCCGAGGTGCGATTCGCGCCGGACGGTCCACCCATCGCGCCGCGCAAGCTGGCGCAGTCGTATCCCGAGGCGTCACGCGCGCAGGCCGAGCGCTTCTTCGCGCAGACGCTGGAGGGCTACCACCAGCTGGAGGTGAGGTTCGGGCTGCGCCCGTACGACCTCGCCGGCGCTGTCGCCACCTTCGTCGCGGGCAACTACATCGCCTGGCGCGATCAGCCGTTCCCCGATGAGCACTTCAAGCCCCTGGTGCGGCAGATGCGGGGCGCGCTGTCCGGCGTGAGCGCACTGCGCGATGCCAGCAATGCTGAGAAGCAGGAGATGTACGAGCAGCTCGCCATCCTCGGCACCTACATGGCGCTCACGCGCGAAGGGCTGCAGCAGCGGCCCGACCCTCGGCTGCACGCCAGCATGAAGCTTGCGGCCAAGGGCTATCTCCAGCAGTTCCTGCAGGTCGATCCCGAACGCGTGCGCATCGACGCCGAGGGCCTCACCGTGCATTGACCTGGTTGTTCGAGGAAGCGCGCTGCCGGCGCATTGAACGACGATCCGAAGGGGAAAGCATGTTCCTGCCTTTCGAAACCTCGCTCAGCATGTGGTACGCGGCCATGCCTCAGTACGAATGGGTGCCGGGGCCGCCGCAGGGCCCCGAGTACGGTGCGGTCGAAGAGGCCGCGGGCGCTGAGCCGCCCGCGCGGGTGCCCTTGGCGGTGGTCTTTCGCGGCGTCCTGTGGTCGGCCTATCCCGTGTGGCATGCGCAACCCAATCCCGCCTGGGAGATCGTGGCCGAGAACCGCCGCGACGCGGCCGACGAGACGGCGCAGGAGCATGCGCGGCACGCCCGGCGGCCGATGCCGCCCGATGCTTCCCGTCCTTCGGTGGGCGGGAGCAGTGTGTGACACCAAAGGGCGTAGCCGTGCCAGCGCACTTCGAACACTTGAATCGCCTGGCACTGGGGTGGCACTGGATACCACTGGGATCTGCCCTAGTGGGTATGCCCCCTGGACCCGCGTCGTCAGGGCCGGCTAAGCTGCACAGCAAGAGGACGAGTCATGATCCGTGCATTTCAGGTTCACCCCGGCACCGCCGCCTGGAACGCCCCGCGACCCCCGGGGCCGAGCGCACGCAGTGCAACGCAGGACCCGACCACCTGGTTCGATCATGCCGAGCCGGTGAACCTTTGCATCGGTGGCGAGGTGAGCCCTGAAGCCCGTGGCCTCACGGTGGATCAGCACGCGGCCCGCGTGCTGATGCACTTGTTTGGCGAGCGCGAGGCGGGCTGAGCCCGAGGACCAGCCATGGGCTCGCTGCTGCCGCAACCGAATTGGGTAGGCGCTGCGCAGGCGCTGGTCGAGGGCTGCATGGACCTGCCCGCCGACGAGGACCGCGTGGCCCTGTTGTCCGCCGTGTGCGAAGGGCTGGACGACGACCTCTACCCCGCGTTCATCCGCGTGCTATGGATGGTGGGCCAGCATGGCGACCATGCGGCCAAGGCGGCGGTGGCGCGCGCCGTGGTGCATGCGCTGCGCACCGGCCGGCTCCCCAGCGGCCGCCGCAGCGCATGGGGCGCGAGTGCGCCCATGAACCTCCATGGCGGCGGCTACGCGCGTGCGCGCAGCCTGGGTCCACTGGAGTACCTATGCGCCTGGCATGCGCAGACGGACCCGGCGCGTGCCCTCACCGCCGTGCAGTTCGACACGGCGGCGCGCGCGCTGATGGATCTCATCGCCTGCAGCCGCGAGGCGCGGCTGCTCTACTGCGAGAAGCTGCTCGCCGACGTGGAAGACCCGATCAGTGGCGCCCTGGCTCGCCACACCCGCGACGGCCTGCGCGCACTCGCCCGAGCTTGGAGCGAAGGAGCCAGCTCGTCGGACGCCAGCGCCCGGTTTCTCTGCGCACTGCACAAGCCGCATTCCAGCGCACTGTCCGCACTTGCTGCGCAGACGGCGGCGATGCGTTGATCAAATCCCATCCCAGCTCCGCTGCCGCCTGTTCGCCAAGAGTCCCAAGTGCAACCCGTTCGCGCTGAGCTTGTCGAAGCGCCTGCGCCCACCTTCAGGAGCTCGATTCCTCTGCCTTCGCTCCGTGGCTCCCTCGCCCCGTGATCTCCTGCAGCTCGTCGATTCGCCGCGAAGCCTGGGCCTTCGTCAGCGACTCGTCGAACGGCTGTTTCGCTTCCTCGCACAGGGTCTTGAGGTAGGAGCGCTGGGCGCCCGTCATCGGCTCGTCGCCCGTGACCCCAGTCGCTGGGGTCCTTCTCCATGTTGCTGTGGTCGGCCATCGATTGCGTGCGCTTGTCCGTCATGTCATCGGGTGGTGCGGTCGCACCTGTGTGTCCATACAGCACCGTCGGCAAGCCGCATGCCCATCGCGACAGTGCCGGTCTCAATCGACCGCGAAGCAGTACAGCAGCCCCGCGCCGCCCGTGGACTTGAGCGCCTCCTGACTGCAACCTCGGGAGTCGTGCGACGAGTTCCACGACTTCGCCTCCGTCGAGTCGTCCAGCCCCATGCGGTCGTGGTGGCCCACCCTCGCGGCGCCTTCGCTGGCGGAGGATGTCCAGTTGCTGCACGTCGCGTCGCTCGCGCGGCCGTCGGGCGTGGAGCCGGTGAGGATGTCGTGCATGTTCGGCGAGTCGCCGCGGCCGCTCACAGCGTCGCCTTTCTCGGTGAGCGCGGTCTGCTTGTCGAGCTTGTTGCCGGGGCCGTGCAGGTCTTCCACGTCGCGGGCTATGAGCTCGCCCTTGGCGTTGCGCCACGGGCCCTTGCCGATGCGCTCGCGGGCTTGAACGGCGGGTGCACCGCCCGTGGCCGTGGTGCTGAGGTAGGCGTGCCATGTCTTGCCGCCCGCGCCCGCGGCCGCGGCAAGCGTCTGGCAGTGCCGGTCCGCGCCCGCCAGCCCGCCGTAGTTCGCGCCGTTGCCGTTGCCGCTGCTCGTGACAAAAAAGCTCATGTCGCGACTCGTGGTGCCGGTGCGCGTGCTCGCGCGTTCCGCGCCCGTTCCTGCCGGCTGCGACCGGCCCATGGGTGTCTCGCCACAGGCCAGCAGCAAGGCGGCGAGCAGGCAGGACAGAGGCAGCGCTCGCATGGCGTCTCCTCTCGGCGTTGGGTATTGATGTGTGGGCACATCCTCGGACGCCCACGTCGCGCGCGTCAATCGGTGACCGGGACGCGAGTGGGGCCCTGCGGCTCAACATCGCCCGCACGTTTGCCAGTGCCGGAACTGAACGACGAGCCCGATGTGCCCGCCGCAAGCAGGTGGCCCCGCTTTGAGAGCCGGACGAATAGCGAGCAGTAGTTCTCTCAAATCCAACCAAACTGCAACGGAACGCAATAACTGGGGGGCAAAAGCACCTATTCTCGCGACTTCAAAGAGGCCGCTGCGGTGCATCGTGGTGTGTCTTTCAAACACGAGGTCGCCGAGTGCGCAGTTTTTACAGAAGCCTCCTCGCCGCAGTCGCATCCATCTTCGCGGGTGCGGCTGTTCACGCCACGCCATTGGTCGACAGGATCGTCAACCAGCTGGAAGCCAACCCGTCGAGTTGCACGGCGGTGGCCGAGGGCAATCCCGAGCGCCAGCTGATCGAAGCCGACATCTCCCGTTTTCTCACCGTGGCCGATGTTCCGCCCGATGTCCGCTTCCAGGTGCTCGACTGCCCGGACGACGGTTTCGTGCATCAGGGCCGCACCATCGTCATCAGCACCCGGCTGTCGCGCCTGCCTGTGTCGCAGCGCTTCTTCATCCTCGCGCACGAGCTCGGCCATGTGAAGCTGCAGCACCATGCCGCCACAAGCCGATTCGTGGCCAACGCGGTCAAGGGTGCCCGCGACGAACGCACAGCTCGCGCGCGCGTGTACTCAGGCCTCGCCGCCATCTCGCACCAGGCCGAGCTCGATGCCGATGCGTACGCGGTCAACCTCATGCGCCACGCCGGCATCGACCCCGAGAACGCCGCGCGCCTGTTCGACAGCATCGGCGAAGGCAAGGACACCAAGACGCATCCCTCGGCCGGACGCCGCGCCCGCGCCATTCGCTCGACGCTATGACCTGAGCGCCGCGCTCGCACCCAAGGATCACAGACTAGGCAAGCGGTGCACTTCCGTAGCCCGCATCTCCGCCGACTCCTCCTTGGGATGCTCCAGAAAGAACCGCAGCATCTCACTTGAGGCATCCGGTCCGAGTGGATCTGTGAACGACCCTTTCGGGCTGCCGCCCGACCAAGCGTGCCCTGAAGCGTGCACGAGCCAGTGCTCCGCGTCGCAGCGACCGAGGCGGTCGAGATGTCGCGTGCGCGTATAGGCGCGCCCGCCCGCCACCTCCCCGTGCTCCACCTCCATCCCGTTGCCTGTCTGCGCGTCAGCGCTGGCCTCCACATCCCATCGCGCCTGTGCAATGACTTCATCGCCGTTGTCGGGATGCACGGTGTCGTCTTCATCCCCATGGAACACGATGGTCGGCAAGGGCAAGCGGTCCGATGGCCGGCGCATTGCGCCCCGCGCTGCGGGGCCGTGCCGCATCGCGCTCATGGCTGTCGCGAGGTTGTGGGCTGCCGCGTGCGGGAGCCCCGAGTGCACGCCCACCGCAGCATAGAGTTCCGGGTAGGTCGCAGCCATCACGGCTGCCATTGCGCCTCCTGCGGACAGCCCAGCGATGTAGACACGTCGCGGATCGATGCCCTGGGCCTCCATCGTCTGACGTGTGAGTCCGGCGATGATGGCGGGCTCACCGCGCCCACGCTGTTGCTCCTCCGGGCGGAACCAGTTCCAGCAGTTAAGGTGGTTTGCATGTTTCAGCTGGCCTGGGTAGAGCACCACCATGCCCCGGGCTTGCGCCAGTTCATTCATCCGCGTGCCGGCAGCGAAGTCCGCGGGATCCTGACGGCAGCCGTGCAGCATCACCACGAGCGGACGAGGCTGCGTGTCTAGGCCATTGGGCAGGAACAGCTTGTAGGGCCGCTTGCCCCACTCGTTCGTGTAAACGCCGTCGAGAAACTGCGCCCGTAGAGGGGTCGGCACAGCTGCTGCCGTTGCCGGAAGGGCTGGCTCGGATGGCGGCGCTCGATCCTGCGGCTGAGGGACGACTTCGGGCGGGGCAGCGGCGTCACAGTGCGCCTCGCGCCCAGTCCTGCAGAGCAGCCGCAAGGCCCGGCTTAGAGCGGACGTGGCGGCCTGGGACCAACGGCCTTTGCGGAGGAACCGCAGCAGGCGGCTCACGAGGGTGGAATGGCGTTCCTTCACGTGGTGTAGTGCGAGCGGCTACAGCCCATTCCACCATCGGTGGACGGTATCCGGAATGTCGGCGGGGTTTTCGCTGCCGCTACGGGCGTCTTCCGAGCCGCCTGGCATTTGCGGTGGCGCGCGCATGGATCGGCTTCAGCCCCTTGCTGGCCATGCGGGCAGTCGCGTCCGACAGTTGCGTAGCCGACCGTGCCGATTGGCTCAGCGTGCGCGCCATGCTGGCGTGCCCGGCCATCCATTGCGGGAGTGTGCGACTACCCACCAGGCCGAGCCAGGCGTTTCCGGCGGCTGCCATGTCTGTCCACGTGCGCATGGCCAGCTTGGCATGCGCCGCAGTGAGATGCTGCCCAATGGCCCACAGCGACTCGCCGGCTGCTTCCACCTTTTCCAGGCCCATGCGTGCGAACTCGCGTCGATCACGCAGCCCGGGGGCGTGGCCCGCCTGTGCGATCCGTCCCGTTCGATGGGCGATGACCTGTGCGGATGCCGCGAGCATCTCCCCCGTTTGGAGGGCGAGCGTAGTCCACAAGTCGAAGGGCAGGGCAGTGCGCAGAGTCGGAGATTGGCGTGGCATGAATGTTCCTTGTGCGGGGGATCGAAGAATGGATTCCTTGCTGCACGGCTAGTTCGATGAACTTTCAGAAAGTTGCAAAAACGTGTCCGTTGTGCGCATTTCGCATATCGATGGCCGATGTGGAGGGTGGCGGCATCAAAAAACTAATCCCTGGAACTACCGCGCATAACCGGCATCTTGGACAATATCGCTCCCGGAGTACTGCCCCCACCATGGCCAAAGACGAGATCAAGACGACCATCGATTCAGATGGTCTGCGCTACCGCTCCAAGCCCGCCGGTTCGCCTTTCGGCTCGGCCGGCGCATTCACCACCGCGACCATGTCGTGCTTCCTCTGCGGCAAGCATCGCCCCCGCTCATCGCTAAAGGGCCGCAAGCTGCTGGGCCGTACACAATTCGTGTGCGCGCCATCCTGCAAGGAACTGGCCGAGGCCGATCAAAAGAGCTGAACGTTCGTGGCGCCTCCCGGCGCATATATCAAAAGCCCGCGGCATCCTCCGCGGGCTTTTGTTTTCCAGTTCAAGCGCGCTTTGCGGGTCGTGAATGCAGCCATTGCTGCAGCAGGGCGATGGTCTTCTCCACGTCGGGCTGCAGAGCGCCCAACGCCATGACGGCGGCTGCATCGCCGTTACGCAAGCGGTGCTCCAGTTCCCGTGACCGGCTGCACAACCCCCGTGCGCCAACGGCCCCCAGCGAACTGCCGAGCTCGTGCAGCAGTGCCTGTGCTTCAGCGGGTGAACTCACGCCGCGCCCAATCGCTTCTAGCGATTCGCGCACGTGCTGCACGAACACAAGAGCAACCTCGCGGAACGCTTCTTCGCTGCCGCCCATTGCGTTGATTGCGCTTTCAATGTCGAGCGCGCAACGCCCGCCGGCCACGTCAAATCCGGTAATTGTGTTCAAACCCCGACCCCAAAACTGACCGATCCCTGGTGTTTTTTACGTAAACTGCGTAAATCGCTTAACGCGGTTTACGCCGATGTACCCCGATTCGTTCTCCGCGCTCGTCGCCTGCCGACGGCCGCTGTTGTTGCAAGGACCGATGGGTCCGTTCTTCAGCCGGCTGGCGGATTATCTGGTGGAGCAGGGGCTGCACGTACGGAAGGTTCACTTCAACGGCGGGGACGAATACTTCTATCGGCGCAACGACGCGGCTCGTTACACGGGCCCGGCGAGCGAATGGGTGCCTTGGCTGCGCCGGTTGCTGTTGAACGAGCGCATTGACGCCATCGTGCTGTTCGGCCAAGCCCGGGCGATGCATCGCAGCGCGATCCAGGTGGCTCGTCAGATGGGCGTGCGGGTGTTCGTGTTCGAGGAGGGCTATATCCGCCCGCACTACGTGACGCTGGAGGTGGGCGGCGTGAACGGCCACACCTCGCTGCCTCGCGAAGCCGGGTTCTACCGCGAGGCGCCCCATCCACGCCTGGTAAGGCCGCGTGACACGGGCCAGTGTTTCTCGCGCATGGCCTGGTATGCCGTCGTGTACGCCATGGCGACTGTCGCGCTGCGGCAGCGCTACCCGCATCACGTGTACCACCGCGACCTGCATCCCGCCAGGGAGGGGCTGCGCTGGCTGCGTAGCGGCATCCGCAAGCTCAGGTATGCGTGGGCCGAACGGCATGTGCTGTCGGAACTGACCGGCCCGACGCTCAGCAAGCGCTGGTACCTCCTCGCGCTGCAGGTCCACAACGACGCGCAGCTCACCGAACACTCGCCCTATGGCGATGTGTCGCAGGTAATCGCCGAGGTCGTGGGTTCGTTCGCGGCGCATGCACCCTCGATGACGGAACTGGTGATCAAGCACCATCCGATGGACCGGGCCTACCGCGACTACGCCGAGCAGATCAACGATCTCACGGCCCGGTTCGGCCTGGCGGGCCGCGTGCGCTACATCCACGACCTGCACCTGCCCATGCTGCTCAAGCATGCCCGCGGCGTGGTCACGGTCAACAGCACCACGGGGCTGCAGGCCATGTACCACGGCACGCCGGTCTGCGTGCTGGGTGAGTGCCTCTATGCCATGCCCGGCCTGGTGCATACCGGCGGCCTGGCCACCTTCTGGCGCGACCCGGAGCCCGTGGAGCCGGCGCTGTACAAGCGATTCCGAGCGCAGGTGGTCAAGCGCACCCAGCTCAACGCCAGCTTCTACGGCGCGCTGCCGGCCCTGCGTGGCATGGAGACCAGCGACCGCGTGTCGGAGATCATGTCGTCGTTGCTGGAGACGCAGTCTCCGTACAGCATCGATGCGGTGATCCGCAAGGACATGACAGTCGCCCAGCCTCTGCCAGGCGATGCAAAGCTGTCGCTGTCCGCATTGCGTGACGTGCAAGGCACCCCAGCCTTCCGGCCGACCGGCTCCGCCGCGAACACAGTGACCGGCCCCGACGACAGCGATGGCCGCGGCAAGGCGCATCTCGCATGAAGGCTGACATCGTGCACGCACACGCACATCGTGTGCGTCGTGAGGGATACGCGGTACAGCAGGCAGTGCTGTACGCGCTGCTGCTGCGCGAGCTCAAGACCCGTTTCGGCGGGCGCTGGCTGGGCGTGTACTGGGCCCTGCTGGAGCCACTGGCCCAGGTCGTCCTGCTCACGCTGCTGTTGGGCACCCTGCACCGCATCATCCTGCCCGGCATCGACTATCCGGTGTTCCTGCTCGCGGGCATCGTGCCGTTCTACCTGTTCAAGAGCCTCGCGCTGCGGCTCATGGACGGCATCGACTCGAACCGCAGCCTCTTTGGCTACCGGCAGGTCAAGCCCATCGACACCCTGATTGCCCGAGCGCTCCTGGAGGTCGGGCTGTACGGCACCGTTTCGGTGTTGATGTTCGCCATTTTCTCCACGCTCGGCATGCCGTGGTGGCCCGCGCATCCGCTGGAGAACTTCGCGCTGGCGGTGGCCGTCGTGGCGGGTGGAGCAGGACTGGGCCTGGCGCTCGCGGTGGCGACGGACGATTTCCCTCAGCTGCGCAGCTTCGCGCGCATCGTCTTCATGCCGCTGTATCTGCTGTCGGGCGTGATGGCGCCGCTGCACGTGGTGCCCAGCGAGTACTGGCCGTTGCTGCTGCTAAACCCGCTCGTGCACGTGGTGGAGCTGTCGCGCGCGCTGTTCCTGCCCAACTACCGGCTGCTCGAAGGCGTGAGCCCGAGCTACGTGGCGTGGTGCGCATTGGTGGCGCTGGCAGGGGGACTCGCCCTGTACGCCATGCGCAAGCAGCAACTCATGGCGGGCTGACATGATCATGATCGAGCTGCAGTCCGTCACCAAGTACTACCCCACGCCACAGGGGCGCAAGTACGTCTTCCGCGACCTGAGCTTTCGCTTTCCGCCGGGAGCGAGCATCGGCGTCCTGGGGCCCAACGGCGCCGGCAAGTCCACGCTTCTGCGCATGCTGGGCGGCATCGAGACGCCCAACCGGGGGCGCATCCTGTCCGACGACCTCATCTCATGGCCGGTGGGCCTGTCCGGCGGTTTCCAGGGCTCGCTGTCCGGTCGTGACAACGTGCAGTTCGTGTGCCGCATGCTGGGCCTCGGCGGCGCGGCCATGCGGGATCGCGTGGAGTACGTGCGGGATTTCGCCGAGATTGGTGAGGCCTTCGACCGCCCCGTCAAGGGCTACTCCTCCGGCATGCGCTCGCGCCTGGCGTTCGGCCTGAGCATGGCCTTCGACTTCGACTACTACCTCATCGACGAAGTCATGGCCGTGGGCGACCCGGCCTTCAAGCGCAAGAGCCAGGCGGTGTTCAAGCAGCGCCTGCAGCACGCCAAGGTCATCCTGGTTTCGCACAACATCCCCGAGGTGCGCTCGCTGTGCGACGTGGTGGTGCTCGTGCGCGGCGGAGAGGCCACGCTCTTCGAGGACGTCGAGGCCGGCATCGCGGCCTACACCGGCCAGCCGCCGGGAGCCGCCAAGGCCGACGCCCCGGCCGCTGTTGCCACCCCGGTTCAGTCCCCTGCGCCTGCCGCAGCGGCCGACATCTGCTGAGCATATGAAGGTTCTGCTCTGGTTCAATCCGCGCCGGCTCGCCTGGGCCATGCTGGGCCTGCCGATGGCTCTGGCCATCGTGTACTTCAGCTTCTTTGCTGCCGGCCGCTACGTCAGCGAATCCATCATCACCGTGCGCCAGGCCCAGGGCAGCAATGCCGGTGCTCCAGGACTGGCGCTGCTCATCGCGGGCATCAACCCGCCGGCTCGCGAAGACACGCTGTATCTGCGTCAGTACATCCACTCGCTGGAGCTGATGAAGAAGCTCGATGAGAGGCTCAACCTGCGCGCGCACTTCGAGGGCCAGAAGTGGGACCCGCTGTACCGCCTGTATCCCGGCACCACCCAGGAGTGGCTGCTGGAGTACTACCGCGCCCGCGTGGAGGTTCTGTTCGACGACACCGCGTCGCTGCTGACCGTGCGCACTCAAGGCTTCTCGCCGGAGTTCGCGCAGACGCTCAACCAGGCCATCCTTGATGAGAGCGAGCACTTTGTGAACGCCTTCTCGCACCGCATGGCCAGAGAGCAGATGCAGTTCGCCGAGGGTGAGCTCGATCGCGCCGGAGAACGCCTCAAGCTGGCCCAGGTGGCCCTGCTGGAGTTCCAGGCGACGAACTCGCAGCTCGACCCGTTGGCGCAGGCTCAAGTGGCCGGCAAGATCGAAGGCGAACTGCAGGCCCAGATCACGCGTGCGGAAACCGAGCTGCGTGCCTTGCGCAGCTACCTCAACGAAGACGCGCCGCAGGTGGCCGCGCTGCGCAGCCAGCTCGACGCCATGCGCCGCCAGCTCGCCGAGGAGCAGTCGCGCAGCACGCGCGGCGGCAGCGACGGCAAACGCATCAACAAGCTGGCCATCCAGTACCAGGAACACACCGCGCAGACCACTTTTGCGCAGGATGCCTACAAGCTTGCGCTTACGGCCGTGGAGAACGCGCGCATCGAGGCCTCGCGCAAGATCAAGAGCCTGGCGGTCATCGAGCCGCCGTCATTGCCGGAAAGCGCGCTGCTGCCTCGCCGGCTCTACACCCTCGTCACGCTGTTCATCGTCTGCGGCCTGCTGTATGGCGTGGTGCGCCTGGCGCTGGCGACGATCCGCGAGCACCACGACTGACATGCGTAGCCCTACCGACTTGCCTCGCGACAGTGCGTCGCCTCTCGATGGAAAAAGGGGTGAGGGACGCCCGCGTGCATTCACCTCCAAGTTGTTTGTCGCAGCCGTGTCACGCGGCCTCGCGCATCTGGCGCTGATGACCTTCGCGACCGCAGTCCATGCCCAGTCGTCGGCGGACCCACTCGGCACAAGCCCCCGCGGCGCAACGCAGCTTCCTGCGCTGCGTGCGCTCGCGGCGCAGGCGACTCCCGCCGCCCCGGTGGTGCCCAGCGCCCCGGCGGTCCCCATGCCGCCGCCGCTGCCTCTCCCGCCCAACCCCGCCACTTCGGCACAGCCCGTGGTCTTCGGCTCGCAGATGTTCAGCGGCCGCTTCGCCGCGGAGCAAGGGGGCGGCTTCAATCCCGACTACCGCGTCACCGTGGGTGACCGCGTGGCGCTGCGCATGTGGGGCGCCTTCGCCTTCGACGCCATCCAGCCGGTGGATGCGCAGGGCAACCTGTTCATTCCCAACGTCGGCCCCGTCCGCGTGCTCGGCGTGCGCAACGCCGACCTCAACGCCCAGGTCGAGGCGCAGACCAAGCGCGTGTTCCGCTCCAACGTGGGCATCTACGCCAGCGTCGATGCCGCCCAGCCCGTCAAGGTGTTCGTCACCGGCTTCGTGCGCGCCCCCGGCCTGTATGGCGGGCTGAGTAGCGACTCGGTCCTGAGCTACCTCGACCGGGCCGGCGGCATCGACCCCGAGCGCGGCAGCCACCTCGACGTGCAGGTGCTGCGAGCCGGCCAGCCGCGCGCGCGCATCGACCTGTACCGCTTCCTGCTCGACGGGCAGATCCAGCAGGTGCAGCTGCAAGACGGAGACATCATCGTCGCCCGCCCGCGCCAGCACACCGTGCAGGTGAGCGGCGAGGTGCAGAACCCCTACGTCTTCGAGTTCGCCCGCCCCGAGATCCCCGCCACGGAGCTGCTTGCCTTGGCGCGGCCCAAGCCGGGCGCCACGCACATGAGCATCGTGCGCAAGGTGGGGGCGGATCGCCGCAGCGAGTACCACCCACTGTCCCAGGCTTCCGGTGTGACCGTGCGCGATGGCGACGAGGTGACCATCACTTCCGACAAGTACCCCGGCACCATCCTCGTGCGCATCGACGGCGCGCACGTGGGAGAGCGGTCCCTCGTCATGCCTTACGGCACACGACTCAAGGATGCGCTCGCTCGCGTGCGGTCGGCGCCGCAAGCGGACATGGAAGCGGTGCAGCTCTTTCGCAAGTCCGTCGCGCAGCGACAGAAGGAGATGCTCGAAAGCTCCCTGCGAGGCCTGGAGACCTACGCGCTCACCGCCCGCAGCGCCACCAGCGAGGAAGCCGCGCTGCGTACCCGCGAAGCCGAGCTCCTCACCCAGTTCATCGAGCGCGCCCGGCAGGCTCAGCCGCGCGGCCAGGTGGTTCTGGCGCAACGCGAAATGGCCGGCGACACCGTGCTCGAGGACGGCGACGTGCTGCGCATCCCCGAGCGCAGCAACCTCGTGCTCGTGAGCGGCGAAGTGCTTTTCCCCAACGCGCTGGTGTGGCAGCCCGGGGCGAACGTGGACGACTACGTCCGACTCGCTGGCGGCTACAACCAGGGCGCCGACAAGGCCCGCGTGCTGGTGCTGCGTCAGGACGGCCGCGTGAGCGAGGCCACCCAGGCCGCACTCGCCGCGGGCGACGAAATCATGGTGCTGCCGCGCATCGAGACCAAGAACATCGAGATCACTCGCGGCATCAGCCAGATCGTCTACCAGATCGCCGTGGCGGCGAAGGTGTTGTTCGGGCTGTGAGGGACGGCATGACACACACACCTCCCGGCACCGTCCTTTCGGCGCCTGACGTCGCAGGCCTGTCGCTCGGCCCGGTGCAGCCCGGTGCATCGCCGTCTGACGGGACGCGCGAGCTGGTCGGGGCTTGGCTGAAGCCTGCCCGCGGTCGCTGGCTGCGCCTGGCGCTCAGGCCCGCGTTGCCGGCGGGCAGCGTGAGCCTGGTGCTGCGCGGCACTCCCGGGCGCTGGCCGGATGCGAGCGTGGACCTGCGCACCGAAGGCGCTGTGACCTGCGGCTGGGTCTTCATCGCCGATGCGGCGGGGGGCCTGCAGTTGCGCGGCTGCCGCCAGATTCTGGAGATGCTGGAAAGCGTGTCGGCGCAGTTGCACGATGTGCCGGCTGACGAGTCCACGGTGCCGGTCACCATGCTCACCGCCGCGGCGCTGTACCGCATGGGCGTGCGTGGGTTGCGCGAAGTGGAGTTTCGCGAGGACCACTGCTGGCCCCTGGTGGCCACGGGCCACGACCCGCAGCTGCGCTTCCTGCAGATCGACTCGGCAGTCCGGCTGCAGGTGGAGCTGGAGCTCGCCACCGACCGCGAGGCTTGCGCGCCCGTGCTGTACTGGACGGACCGGCGCGGCGGCTTTGACTCGCATGCCAGCCGCCCGCTGCACCCCGGCTGCGCGGCGAAGGAAACCGCCGCTGCACGCCGCTTCAGTGGCGGCTTGCCACCGCTGCGCAGCGGTTCGCGTTGGCGCCTGGACCCGCGCGACACGCCGGGGCGCTTTCGCATTGACTTGCTGCACGTGCGCACCGAGCGCGATGCGTGGCCGCCGGTGGTGCAGCGCGCGCTCGATTGGCTGCTCGCCTGGCGCCCCAGGCATGGCATCGGGGATCTGGTGCCCGTGAAGGATCTGCATCCCATGCGGAGCCAGCCGCATCGCTATGTGGCCTCCACCGACGACCCGCAGATGCGGCTGCGCTCGCCCCTTGCCGAAGGCTGGTACATGCTCGAGCTGGAGCTGGAACTGCCCGCCGCGCGAGGCCGTGCGAAGGTCTACCTCGATGGAGGGCAGGGCGAGGTGGAGGCCGAGGCGCTGAGCCTGCCGCTGCGCAGCGCACAGGTCTGCAAGCGGCTGCTGTGGGTGCGCTCGCGGTCCCGCCTGAGACTGGACCCGACGGCTGCGCTGGGCGAATTCACGATCCGCCACTTCAGGGTCCAGCGCGTCAGCCGCGCCTTCGCCGTGATGCGCATGAAGGCCAAGCTGCAGAGCGCGCGCACCGGCCGCGCAACATCAGCCGGGCGCACCCGGGATGCCATTGCCTCCGGGCAGGATGTCGAGGCGCTCTGGCCGGCCTACTGCAACATCTTCGAGCCGAGCCATGACGGGGCCATCTCGTATGCCGAGTGGATCGCCGAGGTGGAGCAGCCCGCGTTGGCTCCCGCGAGCGAGCAGGCGCGTGAGATGGCCGCGTGGCGCTTCAAGCCGGGCGTCTCGGTAATCACGCCCACCTACAACACGCCGGCGCACCTGTTGCGAGAGTGTCTGGACAGCGTGCTCGCCCAGACGTATCCGCACTGGGAACTGTGCATCGCCGACGACGCCTCCACCCAGCCCGAGGTACGCAAAGTGATTGAGGAGTACGCCGCCCGTGATTCCCGCGTGCGGGTGTACTGGCGCGAGCGTAACGGCCACATCTCACTCGCGAGCAACAGCGCCATCGACCTGGCCACCGGCGAGTTCATTGCGCTGCTGGACCACGACGACACGCTCGCGCCGCATGCGCTTTACGCGGTAGTGCGCGCAATCCAGGCGCGGCCCGGCGCACAGCTCGTGTATTCCGACGAAGACAAGCTCGATGCCGAGGGGCAGCGCTGCGATCCCTACTTCAAGCCGGACTGGTCACCTGACCTGATGCGCTCGCAGAACTACATCTCCCACCTGGGGGTGTACCGGCGCGAGCTGGTCGAATCGGTGGGTCGCTTTCGCGAGGGATACGAAGGCAGTCAGGATTACGACCTGCTTCTGCGCTGCCTGGCGTGCGTGAGCGATCCGGCCGATGTGCTGCATGTGCCCGAGGTGCTCTACCACTGGCGCAAGACGGAGGGCTCCACCGCCGCCGCGCACGAGCAGAAGCCGTATGCCACCGAGGCCGCGAGGCGCGCGCTGCAGGAGCACGCCGACGCGTGCAGCACCGGTGTGAAAGTCGGCGTGATCGCACCGGGGCTGTACCGCCACCGCTGGCCCATCCCCGATCCTGCGCCTGTGGTGAGCTTGATCGTCCCCACGCGCGACAGCCTGGAGGTGCTGCGCACCTGCATCGAATCAATCATCCAGCGCACCACGTACCCGCACTACGAGATCCTCGTGGTCGACAACCAGTCGAGCGAGCCCGAGACGCTGGAGTACCTGGAGGCGCTGCCGTACAGGCACGCAGGGCGGGTGAGGGTGTTGCGCCACGACCAGCCATTCAACTACTCGGCGATCAACAACTACGCGGTGCGGCACGCGCAGGGCAGCGTGATCGGGTTGGTCAACAACGATGTCGAGGTCATCAGTCCGGAGTGGCTGACAGAGATGACGAGTCACGCCGTGCGGCCGGAGATCGGCTGCGTGGGCGCCAAGCTCTACTACCCCGACGACACGATCCAGCATGCGGGCGTGGTGCTGGGCGTCGGTGGCGTGGCGGGGCATTCGCACAAGTATTTCGATCGCAACCACGATGGGTACTTCAGCCGGCTGCGTGTCGTGCACAACGTGAGTGCGGTGACGGGTGCAGTGCTGATCGTGAGGAAGGACCTGTTCAATGCGGTGGGCGGGTTGGATGCGGAGCACCTGCATGTCGCCTTCAACGACGTGGATCTGTGCCTGAAGGTACGGGAGGCCGGTTTCCTCAACCTGTGGACGCCGTTTGCCGAGCTGTACCACCACGAATCGAAGACACGAGGGGCGGACGCCACACCGGCGAAGCAGCAGCGCTTCAAAAGGGAATGCGATGTGATGCGCAAGCGGTGGCGCACGGCACTCATCGCAGATCCCTTCTACAGCCCGAACCTCACGCTGGCCCGCGAGGACTACTCCCTGCGAGCGGTTCCGTACCTCCCGCCCGAGGAACCCAGCGGCGGCAAGACCCCATGACGGAACAACGGCGCCGAGCGACTTCGCACTCCGCGTATCGGCCGCGTTTGATACCCAACAGGAGCAACTTCACGTGAAGATCTTTCAGACCCAAGCCAAAGCGGCCGCGACGGCGGTGGCCATGCCGCAGTCTGCCGACGTTCAGGCCAAACCTCATGCGATACGTGTGGGCAACGCGATCGGTCAGCTGAAGGTCGATGTGATGCATCGGACGGGAAACCTGTTGTTGGTCGGTGGCTGGTGCACCGCCGCGGTTCAGATCGGCCTCACCTCGAAGGGGCGATCGATCGGCAGCAGCCGCTTCCCCATGACTCGGGAGGACGTCGCCAGGCACTTCTCCCTGTCTCCCGGCCTGGGTCTCGGCTTTCTGCTTGTAGCGGAGTCCGGCGAAGACGAACTGCGGGACCTGCAACTCACCTGGTCCGCAGACGGAACGATCGGAAGCTCGGGTCCACTCGTCTTCGATGCAAGCGCGCCGGCCGTCGCGGCGCAGTCGTGGCTACACCAAGGCTTGCAGGCTGCCACGGGGCAAGTGAGGCGTTACTCGGCCGCGTGGAAGGATCTCGTGAAGCTGCTGCCTGCGGTGGAGCAGGCACTGGATGCCGCCAAAGGCCATATCGAAGGGGCCGCGGCCTGCATGCAGATGGGAGACGCCGTGGTATTCGGGTGGGCTCTCCATGACGGCAGCGTGCCCATGTGGCTCGAGAGCGAAAAGGGGTTGGTCATCCCCCTCGACGACACGTTCAGGTACCTCAGGCCGGATCTCGCAACGCCCGCCTTCACGGTGACGTTCGGCAGTTCGGCCCAGACGGCCGGGTTCGTCGTCCATGTGCGTGGCGCCGTCCCCGGAGAGACCGTTTATCTCAAGGCGCTGACAGACCGGGGCGTGGGGACGGTCCACGGCATCACTTGCGCGCACCTTCCTGCCGAGCCCACTGCCGCGGCGTGCTGGCTGTTTGGTGTGGGTGCTGCAATGCCGGTAAGTCTGCTTCCGAAGCGCATTGCACGTGTGGATTCGGGCTTCCTGGAGCCTCGCATCCAGCAACGCGACAGAGCCTGGAGCACCTTGTGTCCGACCGCACGCCAATACGGAGAGGTTCGTGAATATCCGCGCGTGTCCGTCGTCGTCTCGATCGCCGGGCGATTGGACCTTTTCGAGCATCACCTCATCGAGTTCGGCCGGGATCCGTGGCTGGTGGAGCATGCACAGATCATCTGCGCGGTGGACGACCCTGCGCTGGCTGCATCGATCGACAGCGAAGCGGTACGGCTTTTCGACCTCTACCAGATCCCTTTCCTGTGCGTCGCCGGTTGTGCAGGCGGAGGACCTGCCATGGCGGCGAACATCGGAGCCCGGCATGCCGTGGCGCCACTGATGTGTTTCGTGCGAGGCGATGTCATTCCGCAGCATGCGGGATGGCTGGAAGCGCTGTGCGAAGTGATCACCGGTGACGAGCAGCTGGGAGCCGTGGCTCCTCGTCTCGTGAGTGTTGAGGGATCGATCCACCACGCAGGCCTCACCGCGGCCGCGCGACACAGCATCCCGGACTTCAAGATCGAACGAAGACTGTTCGGCCTCGATCCGTCGCTCGACCGCTCGCCGGCGGTTCAGCGAGTCCCCGCCGTCTCTCCTGCTTGTGTCGTTACACGAAAAGCAGACTTTGAACGTGTCGGCGGGTTCTGTACAGCAGGTGTGCTGCAGCAGAACGACGAACTGGATCTTTCCATGGGTCTTGCGGCGCATGGCCTGGACAGCGCTTACGTGTCCACGGTGCAGCTGACCTGCCTCGACCTGCACGGCGCTCACCCCGCAGACCCCGCTCGCCGATTCGAGCTGCAGGCCGACGCATACAACGCCCTCCGCCGCGCGGCACGTTGGTCGCGAGAGTCTGCCATTTCAGCGTGAGCCATCCAAACGCAGAGGTCCTTATGAAGGCAAGAGAACGCATCCTGGTGATGGCGCACGCCCACCCCGACTTCAGTCTGGGCGGCGGCGAGATCGCGGCCTACAACCTCTACAACGCGTATCGCTCTGACTCCGCGGTGGAGCAGGCCTGGTTTCTCGGGCGCGCCGAACGCGGCCGTGGACCCACCGGAATGATCAGCAAGCGCCGCGACGGCGAGTACCTCTGGGAGCAGGCGAGCCGCGACTTGCAGTACATGAAGGCCGTGCACGCGGATTCGGTGACCACCTGGTTTGCCGAGTTGGTTCGCTCGTTGCAGCCGACCATCGTCCATGCGCACCACTACCTCAACCTCGGGTTGGAGTACTTGCGGGTCATCAAGACCGTGAATCCGCGCATCCGGGTGTACATCACATTGCACGAGTTCGTTGCCATCTGCCAGAACAACGGGCAGATGATCAAGGCGAAGAGCTCGCAGCTGTGCAACAGGGAAAGCATCGACGAGTGCAAGCAGTGCTTCCCGGAAAAGACAGTCACCGACTTCTGGTTGAGGAAGCACTACTACCTGAGTCATTTCGGCCTCGTCGATGGATTCATCGCGCCGTCCGATTTCCTGCGGCAGCGGTACATCGAGTGGGGCATCGATCCAGCGCGCATCGTGACGATCGAGAACGGCCAGGGTGAAGAAGCAGCGTTGCCGCCACGTGAACTCCCGGAGGGCGGCACCCGCAACCGGTTCGGCTTTTTCGGTCAGATCAATCCCTACAAGGGCTTGGACGTGCTGCTTCGGGCCATGCACCTGATGAAGGAATCCGAGCGGCAGGCGCTCGTGATGGAGGTTCACGGGGCGAACCTCGATCTGCAGGGGGCGGAACTGCGAGAAAAGATTGCCGCGCTGGCTGAACCCCTCATCGAAGAGGGCTGCCTGCAATGGATAGGCCCATACGCGCCCCGCGATCTGCGCCGCCGGATGGGAGGCATCGACTGGTTGGTAGTCCCGTCGATCTGGTGGGAAAACTCGCCCATGGTCATACAAGAGGCGTTTTCGTGTGGTCGCCCGGTGATCTGCTCCGATATCGGTGGCATGCGTGAGAAGGTGACCCATGGGCGCGATGGCCTGCACGTGCCGGTCGGCATGCCGACCGAATGGCGCACCACGTTGCTGCGCGCGGCCCGGCAGACGACCGAGTGGGAGCGCCTACGCGACGGTATACGCCAGCCTGCCGGGCATGCAGAGATCGCCCAGCGGCATCTGGCCTGGATGTCACGTGACACACCGCTTGAACTCGCCGAAGGGTCAGAACGTGCCGACGAGGCGCACCCTCACGAGTCCTCGGTTCATGTCCCTGCGTGACGTTCTCGTTCCTCATTCATCCGTTCAACGTTTTCACCTAGGAGCTTGTGCATGCGTATCGGTCTTCTGTGGGCTCGCCAAAGTGCCGGTCTGTATTCCAACGCGTCGTTCGACGACCTGTATGCCTACATCGGGCACAACAACGGCAATCTCGCGTTCGTGTACGCCGTCGCGCAACACCTGACCGGCGATGTGACCTACTACCCGTGGCACACGTCGCCCGCGAAGCTGAAGGAGGAAGTCGATCTCATCGTCATTCCTTGCGCCAATCAACTTGGCGCCCATACCGACCTGGGTGGGCTGGCGGAAAACCTGAAGACGGCCAATGTGCCCGTGGTTGCCATCGGGCTCGGCGCCCAGTCGAAGAACGAGGAAGAGGACATCGCGCTCAAGCCCGGCACTCTGGAATGGCTGCGCACCATCGCCAGCCTGCGCCCGACTTCGGCGCCGAACATCTTCGTGCGAGGCCCCTATACGGAAAGGCAGGTGCACAAGCTCGGGGTGAAGGACGTGGTGATGGGTGGTTGCCCGTCGTTCTTCATCAACAAGTCGCCGGACCTCGGTCAGCGCATCCAGAAGAACTTCCAGGGCATTCCCAAGGCGATCTGCGTGGCAGGGGCCCATCAATCATGGGGCAACGTTGCCGACACTGAGCAGCAACTCGTCTCGTTGATTAGCGACAGCTACTACCCGGGTACCTATGTGCCGCAGTCCATGGGCGACATGATCAAGATTAGCCGCAACGAGTTCGCTTCGATCGATCCCGATGTGCTGGAGCGCATTCGCGCGTTCGTGGCGCCCCACCTCGGCATGGACATGTTCATCGAGTGGTGCCGGCGGTTTGCTCGATCCTTCTATGACGTTCCGGCCTGGATGGACCATCTGCGCAACTACGACCTCACCCTGGGCGCGCGCTATCACGGCGTCGCGCTCGCGCTTCAGGCCGAGAAAATGGGTCTGACGATCACGATCGACACGCGCACGAAGGAGCTGTGCGAGCAGACAGGGGTTCCCAATGTGTCTGCCGAGGAGATCAAGGGCGTGGTGACCCGAAAGCGCCTGTACGAACGGCTGAAAGCGTTCGATGGTCGCCGCTACGACGATTTCCGCTCGATGAAGGCCCATGTGTACGTCGATTTCCTGACGGGCAACGGGATCAAGCCGGCCGAGTACCTGTTGCGGATCGCCGGGCGCTAGTCGGTGACGAGGCGCGAAGATGCGTAGTTGGGCACGGTGCCTCGCAAGAGATCCCTGGCTCTTCCCTGCATTCGCGCTTGGGCGGGCACGTTCAGGATGAGTTCCGAAATGTGGTCGATCCAATGCGACACGTCGTTGGGCAGCAGGACGCCGTTCTCGCCGTTGCTGACAACGCTGGCATATGGGCCGCTTGCGCTGTAGATGCCGAGTGCTCCGCACCTTGCCACATCGAACACCTTGGTGTGGGATCGACCGGCATTGAAGTGGCTATCCAGCAGAGGTACCAGGCCTATGTGCCCCCACATCGTCCGGCAGTGCGCAAGGTAGTTTGGCCATGTCATGGGATGCAACACTGTGGTGCGAGGTAGCCCGCGGTAGAGCTGATTCACCACGTGGTCGCCGATGATCTCCATATGTGCCTGAGGGCGCGCCTCCAGGCATGCAGCAACGACAGGACGCAACCAGCGGATTTCAACCTCATGCGCACGGGTGCCGTGATAGAACATCCGCACGAAGCCGGTGTCGCTGTGGAGCCGTGCTGCTTTGCTGTCGGCTCTCGGCACATCGTCGACCAACGGCAGGGGCGGCGTGACGACCGCCGCGAGCGGCGCATAACGAGATCCCAATTCCGGTGTCGATACCCACAGCTCCGAGGTCAACGCGCCGATGTCCTGCGCAACGGACGCGAAATGGCGGAGCAGCTTGCGGTGATAGCTGACCGGCAGACCCACCCATGCCGAAGGATCGAGAAGATCGTCGTCCATGAAGTAGACGACACCAGCAAGTCGCGGCCCATGCGCATGCAGCGCCTCGGCCCAGGGGCGGCTGAGGTAGCGCACGATCACGACTCGCGTGCCTTCCTGCAGGTCGTCTGCCGAGGGCAGGTCCCGGTCGGCATCGCGGTACAGAGTCGGCATCCCCGCTGCGACAGCCCGCGGGCGGATGTAGTAATCCGTGCTCGGGTTCGGCCCGCTTTGCAGCACCAGCCACCGGCGAGCTTCATGCCGGTAGATGGGCCTGCGCCACTGCAGCCGATGTCGCGCAAGAGCGGCGCCGGCGCGATACCAGGCACCGGCAAGCCAAGCAGAGGTCTGTGCCATCCGCGGAGGATAGCGGCGCCTCCCCGCATGAACGCCGTGAACTTGCGTGTGCACACGGCCTGTGTTGGCGAAGTCTCAGTTCGCGACGTCGATCTCCGCCACCACCTCGTTGCGATGGCCCGCGGCATCTGTGGCCGTTACCCTCACCCGGTGTCGTCCGTTCGACAGTCGTCGTGTGTCGAGCGAGAGGCCGAATCCGCTGTCCTGCGGTGCGTCGTGATGCACGCCCGCGACATCCGGGCGGGTCACGCCGAGCTGTGCAGGGCCCAGGTCCACATCGTCGACCGCCACGCTCACGGACGCCAGGCTGCGGTTGTCGTAGGCCCAGCCGGCCAGTTCGCTCACCCCGCTCACCACCGTCCCGCTTCGGGGGCGGTCGACCACGAGGCGCGGGGCGGCGACGTCAGTACCCTCGTCGCTCGCCATGAGTTCATGGATGACCGAGCGGGCGCGCCGGTAATCGCCAACCACCAGGTAGTAGTGCCCGGCGATTGCCTCTGCAGGCTGCAGCGCCAGTGGCGAGTCGAATCGCGCGAAGGCCGTGCCGTCTCCACCCGGACCGCCGGTGCCTGGGGCCACGAAGCCACTCAAACTGACGTAGCTTCCCGGCGCGTACAGCGCCAGGCCCTGGTCGCCGTCGTCTACCAGGGCGAACCAGTGCTCAGAGCTGTATCGGTAGATGGGGGTCTGGCCCATCGGGGCGGGCTCGCTCACCGTGACGGGGCCTTCGGTCCAGGGCGCGCTGCCCTCGTATGTCACAAGGCGGCGGTACTGCACGCCGGTGTACACGGCCGGAAACTCCTGCAGCGCCATTTGTCGGTCGACAAGGCTTTCGCTTTCCACACGGAACTCCACGCGCCACGCCCGCAGGTGCCCAGGCACCGGCTTGATCCGCTGCTCGACCACGACATCGCTCGGCACGGGTCCCAAGCTCCCCATCGGCATCCATTCGAGAGGGCGGGTGCGCACCGCGACACCCTGAGCGTCGATGACGGTCGACAGCACTGCACTGCCGTGGCCGTAGCGGTCGCCCCCCTGCACGGGGTTCCATCCCCAGCTTCCGCTGCATCCGGCGCAGCGGTCGTAATGCTGTGCGCCGTCGTACAGCGCGAGCTGAACGCCGCGACCGGTGTCATGCGCGTTCACGAAGTTCACGCCGTTCAGGCTCGCCTCGGCGATGATCCCCCCTCGAGCGGTGTCGATGGCGATACGGCTGACCTCGTTGCCTTCGCGGCGTTCCATGAACAGAACGCTGCCATGCCAGTAGCTGCGCGTGCCGACTGGAACGTTTGCCGTATCCGATGCCGCTCCTCCCTGTCCGGCGAAGACCGTTTCGCCGCCCAGGGTCGCGCTGGACATGGCGGGCGTCTCACCTGCGCCCCCGCCTCCGCAGCCTGCCGCCAAGATGGTGAGCGCGCACAGCCAGGCGCCGCGGTTCCGTCTCATGTCGATTCCCTGTGCTCTGGCCATGGTGAGAGGCGAAAACGATCCTGCAGCGGTGGTCGAAGACCCGCTGAGGGTGAAAGGGCAAGAGATGTGCCCCCATGGGCTATGGCGGCGAGCAGGCGAACCGGCACGAGAGGCGCGAAACGGCGGCTGGCGAATTGCAGGCCCGCGTGGCCGGCTGGCGCGAAGCGGTATTACCTGCTCCCCGACCCAGCGTTGTCGCATCGCGCCACGTGTCTCCCGGTACTCGTACTCCTCCGTCAAGGGGCGAGACGATTCTGGCCGTATGGTTCTCGAGCGCGTACCCCGCGTGCGTGGGGCACGGGGCGGCAACAGCACCCTGGTTTGCGGTGGTCATCGCTGCGGCAGCATTCACGCCGGCTGCCGCCGCTATCGGCAATCGGGCGCACCCGTTTGTTATCGTTGCTGGCCGATCCGGCACCGCCAGGCGCAAAGGCCCTCCAGGCCTGCCATCCAACCCTCCCATGTTGAAGACCGCTTCCGTACGCCGGCTGGCCGATGTGCCGCCCGAGATGCTGCGCTGGACGCTCGATCTGCCGGTGAACGACACCGCGGCGGATCTCTCCTCGGGGCAGCTGCGCGTGCAGGGCTGGATGCTGCTTCGCGCGCCGGCCGGCGGTACGTCCAGCGTCGTAGTGCGCAGGGCCGACGCGTCCCCGGATGAGGTGCGCCACCATCCCTTCAACTGCGGCCGGCCCGATGTGATCGACCGCGTGCTGCACGAATCCAGCACGGGCCACCCGCAGCTGCGTTGCGGTTTCGCCTTCTCGCTGCCGGCATCCGCGTTCCCCTTGGAACTGGGTTTCCAGTGGGCCGATCGCGAAGTGTTCTGGGCTGCGAGCATCAGTTTCCAAGACGCTCTGCAGGTCATCGAAGGTTCCGACGGCTGGCTCTTCCTCGACAACGACACCAATCGCAGCGTCGATCAGTACACGGGCGTGCTGCAGCTCGATCCTTCGGCATTGCGTTTGTGGCGCACCTACCTTGCGGAGTGCCGGGTACTGGCAGCGCGGCAGGGTGCTCGCCATGCCCTCGTGGTCGCGCCTTCCAAGGAGGAAGTGCTGCGCCACCGTTACCCCCATGCTCGTGCAGCCACCACGGTGCTCGATCAGGTGCGCGCGGTGACCCAATCGCAGGATCATTTCGTGGACGGGGCTGCCGTGCTCTCCGCGCACCCCGAGCCTGAGCAACTCTTCAAGCGCACCGACACACACTGGACGGACCGCGGGGCCATGCTGGCCGTGCTCGCGGTGCTGGAGGCCATGGGCGTGGGCTCGACCTGGGCACGCGAGTGCCTCGCGGGCGATACCTACCGCATGGAGCCTTATGCGGGCGATCTGGGCGTCAAGCTGCTTCCTCCTCGAAAGGCACCCACCGAGTTCCTCGACGGCCCCGCTCCTGAGGCGGGCGCCGTGCTGGACAACCGCTTGCCCAACATCGGGCGCGTGCTGGTGTTCGAGTGCGCGCAAGCCCCCTACGAAGGCACGTTGCTGATGTTTGGCGCGTCCTCCGGCTACCCCATGCTCAAGTACCTCAAGAGGCTATTCGGCCGCCTCGTGTTCGTGCACAGCGCAGGGCATGTCGATCGGCACATCGTCGAGCATGAGCGCCCGGCGGCACTGCTGCTGCAATCGAACGGGCGCTTCCTGGTCCAGCCGCCTCGCACGGATTTCTCGTTGGCGCAGGCCGTACGGACCAAGCTCGCAGAGGGCGGGGAGCAGGCGCGGCTGCGCGCGTCGCAGCTCATGGCCGAGGGGGCGCGCAGCGAAAGGGACGGTCCGTACATCGAAATGCTGAAGGGGGCTCGTTGACCGCCGTCACGTGGGCCGATGGCGAGGTTCGGCCTGCATCGCGCCTCGCCTGCGCTGCCGCCTGCCTTCTTGCGTTGGGTGCTTGTAGCGGCGGGGGCGCGGCCGAAGCGGCCGGCGCGGACGCTGTGACGAGCGCGCTGCCCTCGGTGGCTCCGGGAACATGGGTGGTCATCGGCTCATCCACTGCCGCGGGCGCGGGTGCGACTCCCGGCGGCGGCTGGGCTTCGAGGGTGCAGGCCACATATTCCGAGCGGCTGGTGGACGTGGTCAACCTCGCCGTCGGCGGCAGCACGACCTACGCAGGACTCAGCACTGAAAGCGAGCCGATGGAAGGCCGACCTCCACCCGATCCGGCGGGCAATGTGGATGCCGCCGTGTCGCGGGGTGCGAGGCTGCTGCTCGTGGACTACCCGACCAACGACACCGTGCTGGGTTACAGCGTCGACGAGACCGTTGGTAACCTGCTCGCCATCCGCGACACGGCGCGTTCCCGCGATGTGGCGGTCGTGGTCTTGTCCACCCAGCCGCGTGCATTGCCTGTCACCCAGGTGGCCATGCTGGCTCAGATCGACGCCCGACTGTCGTCGGCCGTCGGTCCCTGCTTCGTGGCCGTGCGCGAGGCGCTGGCGGGGCCGGACGGCACGCTCGATGCCCGCTACGACGCCGGCGACGGCGTGCACCTCAACGATTCGGGGCATGCGCTCGTTCACGCGCGGGTGAGGGCGGTGGTGGACAGCGGGCGCTGCGTCGACGCCTCCTCGCGATGACCCCCTCGCTGCCCGCCGCTCGCTCTTTGGCCGTGCCTACGCACGGCATGGCGCGAGTGGCCACACTGCCACGCTTGCTGTGCGACTACCGGTTGGTGCGCCGGCCGCAGCCCGATACGCAAGCCGTGCTCGGCTGGGGCCGCAAGCCCAGCGCCGACGCGGCGGAGCGGGTCGCGCGCTCCCACGGTCTCCCGCTGTGGCGCGTGGAAGACGCGTTCCTGCGTTCGCTCACCCTCGGCTCCGACAGCCCGCCGCTGGGGGTGGTCCTCGATGACCTGGGCGTCTACTACGACGCTTCCGCCCCCTCGCGGCTCGAAGCGCTGGTGCGCCAGCCGCTCTCGCCGCAGCGCGCCGCGCGAGCACAAACCTTGGTGGACCAGTGGCGCCGTGCGCGCGTGAGCAAGTACAACCACGCGCGCGACTGCTCGCCCCCGCTTGCCGGTCCCTATGTCCTGGTCGTGGATCAGACCGCAGGGGACGCGTCCATCCGTCACGGTTCGGCCAATGAGCGGAGCTTCGCACACATGCTGCAAGCCGCGCTGGACGAGCATCCCGAGTTGCCCGTGGTGCTCAAGGTGCATCCTGACGTGGTCGCGGGCCGCAAGCGCGGTCACTTCGATAGCCTCACCCCGGGCCAGGCGGCGCGCGTGACGCTGCATGCCTCGGCGGCACACGCCCCCGGGCTCATCGAGCCTGCCGCTGCCGTGTACTGCGTCACTTCGCAGATGGGCTTCGAGGGGCTGCTGTGGGGCAAACCCGTGCATGCGTTCGGCATGCCGTTCTACGCGGGATGGGGATTGACGCGAGATGCGATGCCCGCACCGTCTCGCCGCTCGCAGGTCCCGATAGAGGCCCTGGTGCACGCCGCGCTTGTCGACTACGCACGCTACGTGGACCCCGAAACAGGCGAGCGGTGCGAGGTCGAAGCTTTGGTGGAATGGTTGGCCTTGCAGCGCCGAATGCGTCAGCGTTTCGCCCCGAATGTTTACGCGCTTGCGTTCTCGCGTTGGAAGAAGCCCATCGTGCGCGCCTTCTTCGGTGGCAGCGATGTCCATTTCGTGCGCAGGCCGAAAGATGTACCGCCGGGTGCCACGCTTGCCGTGTGGGGCCGCCGCCCTGCGTCCGCGCATGCGAGCACCGTGGTGCGTCTGGAAGACGGTTTCTTGCGTTCCGTGGGCCTGGGGGCCGACCTGGTCCGTCCGCTGTCGTGGGTGATGGACCGTACCGGCATGTACTACGACGCCACCCAGCCGTCGGATCTGGAGTGTCTGCTGCGCGAGACCGTCTTCGATAACGCGCTCATCGCTCGCGCCCAGCGGCTGCGCGAGCGGATCGCCGCCGAAGGCATCACCAAGTACAACGTGGGGCAGGGTCGCTGGCAGCGCCCGGTCGGCATGCGCCGCGTGGTTCTGGTGCCGGGGCAGGTGGAGAGCGATGCCGCCATCGCCTATGGCGCACCGGGTGTACGCAGCAACATGGGGCTGCTGCAGGCGGTGCGTCGCGCAGCGCCCGATGCCTACGTGGTCTACAAGCCTCACCCCGACGTGGTGGCTCGGCTGCGACGGGAAGGTTTCGGCGAAGGCGCGGCCCGCGCACACTGCGATGAAGTCGTGGTCGACGCACCCATGCACGCGATGCTCGATGCCGTGGACGAGGTGCATGTCATGACTTCGCTCGCGGGCTTCGAGGCGTTGCTGCGCGGGCGTCTCGTGGCTACCTACGGGCAGCCGTTCTACGCGGGGTGGGGTCTCACTGAAGACCACACACCGCCCGAGCGGCGCGGCCGTCTGCTCACGCTGGACCAACTGGTGGCCGGTGTGCTGCTGCTGTACCCCACCTACGTGAGCCGCCGCAGTGGCCACTACACCACCGCCGAGCAGGCCCTGGACGACCTGCTGGCCTGGCGCAGTGCGGGGGCGACCCAGGCGGGGTGGATGCGGCAGATCAAGCGCGCACTGCTGCGCTGCTTGACCGCTAAGCGCTGACCTCGTCGCGCAAGGTGGCGCGCAGCACCTGCCGGATCGCCTGGAACAGCTGGTCGCTGTGGATGGGTTTGCTCACATAGGCGTTCATTCCCGAGGCCAGGCAGCGCTCGCAGTCGCCCTCCATCGCGAAGGCAGTCACGCCGATGACAGGTACCCGTGCCCGAGGCGAATCCAGCGCGCGGATAGCGCGTGTGGCGTCATACCCGTTCAGCCGGGGCATGGAGACGTCCATCAGGATGACGTCGAAGTCTTCGCTGCGCGCAAGCTCTACCGCCTGGTCGCCATCGACCACGCTGCTGACCTCCACCCCGGCGGGCACCAGGATCCGTTCCAGCACCTTGCGGTTGACCGGGCTGTCGTCGGCCACGAGCACTCGCCGGCCGCGCAAGGCAATCTCGGGCTGGGGGCTGGCGGGCAGTGCCTGGCGGACGGTTTCGGGCAGTGCGGGCGCGATCCCAGCGCGGACGTGGAAGGCGAAAGTCGCGCCCTGTCCCGGCCTGCTGCATACGCTGATGTCTCCGAACATCGCCTGGCACAGCTCACGCGACAGCGCCAGCCCCAGGCCCGTGCCGCCGAAGCGGCGTGTGGTCGTCTCGTCGGCCTGCGTGAACGCGGCGAAAAGAATTGACTGCAACTCCTGTGGCACGCCCGGGCCGGTGTCGCTCACCTCCACCTCGATGCGGCAATGCTCGGGGTCGTCGACTTCCGGCTGGCAATGCACATCTACCAAAACTCGGCCGGTTTCGGTGAACTTGATGGCGTTGTCCAGCAGGTTGTGCACGATCTGAGTGAGCCGGTATGAATCGCCCACCACGATGCGGGGGGTGCCGCTGAACTCGAAGTCGAGCTGCAGGCCCTTGGCCGACGCAGCACACCGGAATGACTGCACGGCACGCCGCAAGTCCTGCTCGAGGTCGAAGGCGCGGCGCTCCACGCGCAGATGGCCGGCCTCGATTTTCGACAGGTCAAGGATGTCATCGAGCAGGGCGCGCAGGCGTCGCGTGCTGGCTTCCAGCGTTTGCAGCAGGTCGCGCTGGTAGGCATCGAGCGGCGTGCCGGACAGCACGCCCGCCATGCCGGCGATGCCGTTGAGCGGCGTGCGGATTTCGTGGCTCATGTTGGCCAGAAAGCGCGACTTGATCGCATGCGCCTGCCGCGCCTGAGCCAGTGCGGCGGAAAGGGCCTGTTCCTGGCGCTTCTCCTCGCTAAGTTCGCGCATCGATACGCACAGGCACGGTGCACCCTGGAAACTCACCGTGCGCAACATCGTCTGCACCGGGAAGGTTTGCCCGCCGCTGCGCAGCGCCATTCGTTCGGTCGCCTGTCCTTCGAAGGGGTGGCGGCCGATGCGGCGAAACTCCTGCATCTCCTCCTCGAACTGCTTCGCGAATTCGGGCACGAGGGTCGCGCCCAGCGGGCGGCCGGTGATCTCGACGAGCGGCCGGCACAACAGGATCTCCACACGTTCGTTGCACAGCAGGACGTTCGACTGTGCATCGACGATGAACAGAGCTTCGCCGCCGGTGGAAGTGGCGCTGCGGAACACCTGCCACAGCTCCTTGTTGCGCGCGAGCTCGGCGCCTGCCTGCGCGCTTGCCTGCTGGAGCGCGTCGCGCAATTCGAATAGCTCTCGCCCGACCAGCGGCGACCGCAAGGGCGGCGGAGAAGACACTTCGGCGCCCGCTTCGAAGGCCGTTCGCGCGTGCCTCGCCAGCCGGCGAAGCGCCCCGGCCTGAATGAGGAGGTAGGCGAGCACCAGGGCCAACACGGCGCCGATTTGCATCGCTTGCCCGCGCAGGGAGGTGGCGACCGCTGCGCGCGCTGCCGACTCGATGCGCTCGGTCGAATACACCATCGACAGCCGCGCCCCCATGAGCGGGCCGCTGGACACGTCGCGCCAGGCCACCGCGTGGGATTTGCCGCGCAACCCGGCATTGCCTGTGCCCATCTCAGGGTTCCACGCCTGCTGCATCAGGTCGTCCGCCCACGGGGAGGCTACTCGCAGGTCGTGCCGGAACACTTGACCCTGCGCCGTGCGCAAGGCGATGACAATCGCGTGGGCAGGCCACACCACTTGCTCACCGAACAAGGCATCGCCAGGCGAGGCGTTCGCGTTCGGCCTCAGCCGCGCCGCGTCGACCGCGAGCGCATCCAGCAGGTCGTTGGACTGTTCGAGCATCGCCGCGTGCAAGAGGCTCTCCACCAGTTCCGCGGCACTTCTCGCGCGTATGGCGGCGATGGCAGCCGCCGCCGCGCAGATGATGAGCGCCGCGCCCAGCCACAGCGGCACGCGCAGGCGGCGATGGACTGGCACGGAGGAGGGCATCCTTTGGAGGCGTAGAGGTCAGCGCGTGCCGCGCTCGGAGAGGTCCTGCAGCCGTGCGTCGAGGTATCCGGCCAGCCGGTCCACCCTTAGCGGCTTGCGATACACCAGGGTGCGCGCATCGAAGCGCTCATCACGCTCCGACACTGATTCGTCGCCCGTCACCACCACGATGTGCAGATCGTGTAGTTGCGCGTTGGCACGCAGCGTACGAATGAGCAAATGGCCATCGAACGGCTTCATGACGATGTCCGTGATCAGCACGTCGGGCCGGTGCTGGGCCACCGAGAGCAGCGCCTCCGCACCGTCGTGGGCGTAATGCGCCATGACACGCTCGCCCCACTGACGGAACAGGACTTCGTACGACTTCAGTGCCACCGGGTTGTCTTCCACCACCAGCACAGACAGCGGACGCTGCTGGCCCGCGGAGCGCGGGTCGGGCAGGCGAGCCATCTCGCGCTCCAGGGAGGTCAACGTGATTCGTCGATGTCCGCCCTGCGTCCGCCACGCTTCCAGAGTGCCCGATTCGACCATCTTCTGGATCGTCGATACCGATACCCCCAGCATGGCAGCGGCATCCTTGGTGCCGACGTAGCCGCTGGCGATCGTGGAGCTGGATAGATTGCTTTTGGGGCGGCCCATGCCTTCGAGCACCGGGGCAGGTGCGGCGCCTTCGCGCCATGGAAACGGGGCGAAATCATAGCCCCGGCGGTGTGCGGCGCAGCCACACCGCACACCGCCCAGGCGGCGCGCGGCGATTACGTCACACGTCGGCCTGGACCGCGTTGGTCTGCACAGAACTCATCACCGAGCGTCAAGCCACCCAGGGAGGCACGTCGCTGGTCGCCACCGCGGCCGCGGTGGTGATGACTGGCTCGACTGCCTGGGTGCCTGCGGCAGCAGCTGGCATTGCTACGGGTTGCGTCGTGTCCAGCCAGCCGCCGAGCGCCTCGACCAGCTCAGGAATCATCCGGCCAAGCTCGCCGGTCATGATCGCAACATCGGCGTCGAAGCCGTCGTCACCTTCGCCCTTCTTCTCCTGGCCATCGAGCACGACATCGAGCAGCTTGATCTTTTTGATCGCGGCTTGCTCGTTGAGTACAAAGGACACGCGACTGTCCCAGGTGAGCGCGAGCTGAGTGGGCAGCTTGCCTTGCCTGATGTGCTCGCCAACCTCGTCAATCTCAAGTGGGTGGCGCGCATAGCGCACGGTGGCCTTTTCGCTGTCCGGCTGCTTAAGCTCACACTCGCGGTCGATGGTGAAGCCGGCGGGTGGCTCCTTTTCAGAGAGCCAGGCGGACATCGCGGTTGCTGCCGACAGCTTGGTTTGCATCTGCGTGACGCGAAAGCCGCCGCCGAGTAACTCCACAAGCTGGGAAATGATCCGGTCGGCCCTCTTCGGACTCGCTACTCCGACGACCATGATCCGGTGGGAGGGAGCGAGCCACACCATGGTGTGGCCGCGCTTGGGGAAGGCGCGCGGTAGCAGTTCGCGCACGATCTCCTCCTTCAGTTCCTTGGCGCGCTTTCCCTTTGGGCGCCGGCCCGTCTCGGCCTCGATCTTGTCGAGGCGGCGCACCAGCTCCGCCTTCACGACGCCGCCTGGGACAGTTTTGGTCTCCGTGCAGATCTTGAAAATCAGGTGGCCGGCCACCTGTTCCGCGAGGGCGCCGTGCTTCTCGTTGCGAGGCTCGGTGAAGCCCATGGATTCGGCTTGCGTAGCACCGCACTCCACGAAGCGGGCGTTGTCGAGGTGCGATTCGATGTCCGCAGCAGACGGAGCATCCCAGTGATCGATGCGGTAGACAAGGGCGTTCTTGAACATTTGCGACCAGAGGAGCGCGTCGCGCGGGATGCGTGGGATCGGAGTGGGCCGGGTGGCCTGTTCGATTCGTCCCGTACGTGTCTGCACCCTAGTGCGACGCCCGGCCGCGACACAGGAAAGGGGGCATTGTAGAAGTCACACCAGGGCAGGCGGACCCGAACGCAGCCACTCGAAGAGCTGTCGACCCCGCGCATCTCCATTTCACCATCTGCGCCAAAGTGGGGCCTCAAGAGCGGGCAGGCGCTACTCTGCCGCGATTGCCAACAAGGCTGCAAGGTAGACCTTCGCAACCTGGCCGAACAACGGTTGTTCATCGGCCTTGCGCGTTCCCGCCTTCGTCATAGCGCGTAGCGTCGCAGGGACGCCATCGAGCGGTGTCCGGTGAGGCTGGCGATGTCGATGGGCGAGTGGCCGGCCTGCGCGGCCCAACTGGCGGCGGTGTGTCGCAGCGAGTGGAGGCAGACCTAGCCGTCATCGAGTCCAGCCTTGGCGCGTGCGACCTCCCGGCCTTGCGATAGTCGTGCGCCTTGTCGGCGTACTTGCCCCGGAAGACGAAGTGATCGGCTCCTTGGGGCACGGCAGCCACTCCAGCAGCTCGCCGGCAGCCGGCGCAATAACCGCGACGTGCCCGGCCGTTCTTCGTGCGATGGATGGTGATCGTGCCGCGCTTGAGGTCCACGTCGCGCCGGCCGTGACCTCCAGCCGGGGCACAAGCGCTGACGGGCGCAGCGTTTATAACGAGACGGCAAAGTCGGAGTTGGTGGCGCTGTGCCTTCAACCTGGCGCGTCGGTGTCGCGTCTGGCGCGCGAGTGCGGAGTCAATGCCAACCAGGTCAGCCGCTGGCTGCGTGAGCATGGCCATGGACGTTGCTCGCGCACGGCCGTGACGAGCGTTCCGACACCGCCGGCGTTCATGGCGGTGCCCGTGGTAGCAACGCCGGGGGTGCCGCTCGAGGTCGACGACAGCGCACCCGCGGTGATGAGCCTGCAGGCACGCTTGCCCAATGGCGTGGCGGGCGATCTGCGTGGCGTCGATGCGCGGCACGTCAGCGAGGTGATCGAGTCGTTGGGGAGGCTGCGGTGTTCCGCCTCGACGAAGGCCTGAAGGGCTACCTGCATCGCGCACCAGTGGACTTCCGGCTGAACATCAATGGCCTGGCGGCACTGGTGCAGCAAGCGCTGGGGCTGGACCCGTTTGCCGCGTGCGTGTACGTGTTCAGCAACCGCCGGCGCAACCCAGTGAAGGTGCTGGGCTGGGACCGCAACGGGTTCTGGATGTTGCTCAAACGGCTGGAGGAGGACCGGTTCATCTGGCCCAGCGAGACGGACGTGCCGACATTGACGGTGGAGCAGCTGCACTGGCTGCTCGAGGGCATCGACATCGGCGTTGTGCAGCGGCATCCACGGCGTGTGTACGAGCGCGTCGGCTGAGAGCGGCAGCGGCGCCGGCGTGCCATTGCTGCAGATCCGAAGGCACGGCGTCAAGGTGCCGAATAACCCACTCGGGAAGGAAGTCGCCGCGCCACGTTCGCGTCCATCGCTGAAGAACTGAGGCCTACAGCGGGTCCACCGCGTGGCACAACTCGGCGCGCTCGCGTCTGTTCCTGCTGGAGGTAAAGCCCGGCCTGCTCGAACTGCAGCACCAAAAGTGCAACCTCGGGCCGAAGCGTCCCGCGTTGCGGCTGGAGTGGCCAGAGGGCGGTGTGATGCAGGCAGCGCAAACGTTCGGCTTCGTGCAGGCCATCCAGGGCAAGACCGACACCAAGGTGTTGCTGCGGCTGATCCACGAGTACACCCGGCGCGGCGAGTTCGTACACACGGCGCACAACAGCCCGCGGGGTGCCGGCAAGCTTCTCGCCGAAGAGAAGACCTACCCCAAAGGCATGAAGCCTGCGCCGCCGCTTCACTGCTGCGTGACGCGGAGCGCGATGGACTGCTGGTGCGCGAGGAGTACCGCGACACCAACCGGAAGTCGCACGAACGGTGGGCACTGACCCCTGTAGGCTTCGACAGCATCGGCCTTGCGCCAAGTGCGCCAAGTGTGGGGTTGGGGCGCGCGCACATGGCGCAAACCCGGGGAGGCGGCCTCCCAGTTTCTGGAGGTCATCCGCATCGAGGGCGTGTTGCCGCAGCCCTGTGGAGGCGTGCGAATGAACGGCAAGGTCCCACCCCTCAACCGCCCCGCGTTCGGCGCTCCTGCTGGCTCCTAGCGCGACGGCGGGGGAGAAGGCAGCCGGCGTGGCATTGGGGTTCAAGGGACCTTCAGCGACACAGGAGGCGTGGTGCCGAGGAAACCGCGAGACCGGGCCAGAAACCGGCCGGCCGAATTTGTAAATGGTGAACCGTGAAGCACAAGGCCAACGGCTCACGCCCCACCCGAGCCGCCATCGCACGCGCGCTGGGGCTTTCGCAAAGCCGCGTGGTGGGCCTGCGGCTCATGGGCATGCCGGTCGACGATGTCGAGGAGGCGGTTCGCTGGCACCGCGCCAACACTGCAGGCCGCAATGCGTGCAGTGCCTCAGCACCTGCGCGGCCAGGTGCGCGTGCATCCCGATGTGCTGCTGGAGCTGTGCCACGCGTTTCTCGTGGCGCTGCACAACGAGGAAGCGTCGGGCGAGGAAGCTGCAGTCATGACCTGCAGCGAGGCCGACGCGATGGGGCGAATCCTGTACTGCATCGCAGTCGCCGGGGCTTTCCCGGCGGAATGGCTCGACGCGCAGACACCATGAGCACGAGCACCACCGGCATGGACGAATGCGAGCCTGACACAAGCCGGAATTACTGCGATTTCAAAACGCACTACTCCGCGAGCAGGCCCGATGGCTTCGTGCTCGTGTCGCGCGCAGCGGCCGGCGATGCGGAGGCCGGACGGTGGCTGGGCCGCCAAGTGCTGGCATGGGCCGCAGATGCCGCCCGTGGCGAGCCGGTGCTTCCGCTTCATCGCCGCCTGCGCTTGCCCCCGACCGCCTGCCGTCTGCGCCTGCATGCCCGCGACCACTGGCTGTGCGAGGCAGCGCGGCACGTCGGGGGCAGCAGCGAATGGCGGCGAGCGGTCAACCTGCACGCAGAGCTGATGAGGTTTCGAGCGTGTGCCGCGTGGGCCTCGACGCTAGACCGTGCGGAGCCACCACGCGACAAGTTTCGCAGTGACGTGCGCCGCGCTTTGTGGTGGACGCTGAGGTACGGCGGCGGGCGGGTGCCCGAGGAGCGTCGGCTGGCCGACATCCTGGCGCTCGGGGGCGTTCTGGAATCGCAACACCCCCGGCGGTGCTCGTTGTCAACTACGGTGCGCGCACTGCCGGCTGATGCCGTGCTACTGCAGGGCCTTGGCGTAAGGTGAGGACTCGTGATGCTTCGTCTCATCTTTGGACAAAGCATCCTTCGCTATACCTCCTGCTGCCGCGCGCTGTTGCGGGCTTGCCCGCTGCAGCTCCTTGAGCAGCTCGCCCACGCGGTGCTCGGCGCGCACGCGCACCTCGCTGGCTGCTCGGATAGGCCGGCTTCGGTGGCGACCCGCTGCCGCGACAAATTCGGGAGGGCGCCCTCCCGAATTTCTGCTGGTCGGCCGGCACCGCTCGGCACGTGCTTGAGCAGCTCCCCGCACGCTTTCGGGGCAGCGTGGGCGCCCGTAGCAATGGATCGACGCGCCATGCAGGTTGTGTCGGATTTTTCATCCTGAAACGCGCCGCATAGGGAACCACTAGTCGCCTTCACTACATTCGCGCCCCTGTGTGCTGTCCCGGAGTGGTCACGCACTGCCCGGTCGTGCACAAGAACGACACAAGCCACAGGAGAACCCATGAACACCACTCGCGCCGTGCTCGTTGCCGGCATGATCGGCTTTGCTGTTCAAGGCCACGCCGCTACGCCGCCTGCCGCCGTGCCCGCCCCCACGCCCGCTGAAAAGCAGTGGAGGCTGCCGGCTGTTCCGCAGCCGGCCGACAACATCGGCACACCGGCGCGCGTGGAACTTGGGCGCGCGCTCTTCTTCGAGCCGCGCTTGTCCGGCAACGGCGCGATGTCTTGTGCCACCTGCCACAACCCCTCCCTGGGCTGGTCGGATGGCTTGAAGACGGCGGTCGGCTGGCACGGCAAGGTGCTCGGGCGCGCCACGCCCACGGTGGTCAACACCGCCTACAACACGCAGTTCATGTGGGACGGGCGCAAGAAGTCGCTGGAAGATCAGGCTCTCGGGCCGATGAAGTCGGCAGACGAGATGAATACGGACTTCAAGGTGTCCCTGGCCCGCCTGCATGTCCTGCCGCAGTACGTGGCGATGTTCGAGAAGGCCTATCCGGGCGAAGGAATCACCGAGGCCACCATCGCCAAGGCAATCGCCGCGTTCGAGCGCACCGTGATCAGCCGCGACTCGCCGTTCGACCGCTGGCTGGCCGGCGACCGGCAGGCGATCACACTGTCGCAGTGGCGGGGCTACAAGGTCTTCACCGACCCGAGCAAGGGCAACTGCGCCGTGTGCCATGGCGGCGCGAACTTCACCGACAACGGCTACCACAACATCGGTCTTTCTCAGGGTGGCGAGCCGGACGCCGGCCGCTTCAATATCGAGAAGGTCGCAAGCATGAAGGGTGCATTCAAGACCCCCACGCTGCGCGACATCGAGCTGACCGCCCCGTACTTCCATGACGGCTCCGCCGCGACGCTGCGCGAAGTGGTCGAGCATTACGCCCGCGGTGGCGACGACCGCCGCAACCTTTCGCCACTCGTGAAGCCGCTCAAGCTCAGCGAGCAGGACAAGCAGGACTTGGTCGCCTTTATGAAGTCCTTGACGGGCCGGCGGGTGGAAGTGACTGCGCCTGAGCTTCCGCACTGAGCAGGCGGCGGGTCTCCCGCATCAACGAAGGTATGCACGGCTACACTGCCGCCCACCGCTGCGCGAGGGTCCTGCCATGCCAGTCATCGCCGTCCAGCATCCGCTGGTGAAACACAAGGTCGGCCTTCTGCGCGAGGCCGACATTTCCACCAAGAAGTTCCGTGAGCTCACGGGCGAACTGGCAAGGCTGCTGGCCTATGAGGCCACTGCGGACTTCCCGCTAGAGAAGATCGGCATCGAATGCTGGAGCGGGCCGGTGGAGGTCGATCGCATCAGCGGGCGAAAGGTGACTGTCGTGCCCATCCTTCGCGCCGGCTTGGGCATGCTGGATGGCGTGCTCGACATGATTCCCAACGCGAAGGTGAGCGTGGTCGGGCTGAGTCGCAACCACGAGACGTTGCAGCCCGAGAACTACTTCGAGAAGTTTGTAGGCCACCTCGACGAGCGCACGGCCATCATCATCGACCCGATGCTCGCCACCGCAGGCTCGATGATCGCTACCGTCGACCTGCTCAAGAGCCGAGGCTGCACCGATGTTCGTGCGCTAGTGCTGGTGGCCGCGCCCGAAGGCATCGCTGCGCTCAATCGGGCGCACCCTGATGTGCGATGCTGGGCGGCGTCGATCGACAGCCATCTCAACGAGTGGGGCTACATCATTCCGGGTCTCGGGGACGCTGGCGACAGGATATTCGGCACCCGGTAGTGCAACAGTCGGCAAGTGGTGTCGCGGGTGCTCGCGGCATCGCATGCCCGGGTACCTGGGCGCGAACGTGCAGTGCTTCACACCGCGGGCCCGGCGAGTGCCGCGCAACGGTGTCGTTACTCATGTTCACAGGGCGGTCACGAGGCGGACCCACACTGGCGAGTGATGGCGTAGGCCGAAGGAGTGCTCGATGAAAAACCCCTTCCGTTTCTGGATGACCGGCAGCGTTGCCGTGGTTGTGGCCGCCTCCGGTGTGAGTCGCAGCACCATCGGACGTGGACGCACCGCGTTGTCGAAGTCCAGCCGCTTCCGGCTGCCGGAGACGGTGCAGCGCATCGAGGCGTGCGCACGCAAGCGCGGGCTGGCGGTTTTCGCACGCGTAGGTCAGCGGCCGGGGCCCACTGAACAGGAGGCGGGCGACTCAACGTTCATCGTCTTCGAATCTTCCGCAGGGGGCACGCCGGTGTTCATGGAATCGCCGGATGCACAGCCCGAGCTGCCGCTGTCCGTATGCGTGCGCAGCAGCCCGCACGGTGAGACGGAGGTGCTGATCAATGGCTACGACGGGAGCGAACTCCCACCGCGGGTGGCACACGACCTCACCGAGCTGCCGGTGCTGGTGGCCGATGCCCTGAGAGGCTGAAGCCGGCAGCGGTTCACCGCCGCACCTTCAGCGCATCGGGGTTCACGACGTTGGTCGCCTGCCCGTTGACGAAGCTGACCACGTTGTCGAACGCCGCGTTGAAGTACATCTCGTAGCTGTCGAGCTCCACGTAGCCGATGTGCGGAGTGCACACGGCGTTCTCCAGGCGCAGCAGAGGGTGGCCCTGCAGAATGGGTTCGCTTTCGAACACGTCTACCGCGGCCATGCCCGGTCGTCCGCGGTTGAGCGAGGCGACCAAAGCCCCTTCCTCGATCAGTTCGGCGCGCGAGGTATTCACGAGCAGCGCGGTCGGCTTCATGAGGGCGAGCGAGTCGTGACGCACGATGCCGCGCGTTTCCTCGGTGAGCCGCAGGTGCAGGCTGAGCACGTCCGACAAAGCAAAGAATTCGGCGCAACCCGGCGCGATGCCATATCCGTCATTGAGCGCCTGCTGCCGCGCGGACTCACTGCCCCACACCACCACGTTCATGCCGAAGGCGCGGCCATAGCCGGCCACGAGCTGGCCGATGCGGCCGTAGCCCCACACGCCGAGCGTCTTGCCGCGCAGCACCATGCCGAGGCCGAAGTTGGGCGGCATCGATGCGGATTTCAAGCCTGACTGCTGCCAGGCACCGTGCTTGAGGTTGCCGATGTACTGCGGCAGCCGGCGCATGGCAGCCATGATGAGCGCCCAGGTCAGCTCCGCCGGCGCGACCGGCGAGCCTACGCCTTCGGCCACCGCGATGCCCATGCGCGTGCAGGTCTCGACATCGATGTGAGACCCGACTCGCCCGGTCTGCGAGATGAGCTTCAGCCGGGGGAGCTTTTCCAGCAACTGACGCGGGAAATGAGTTCGCTCACGGATGAGCACGAGGACGTCGGCATCGCGCAGCCGCACCGACAGCTGGCCGATGCCCTTGACCGTGTTGGTGAAGACCTTGGCGTTGAGGTGCTCCAGCTTGCTTGCGCACTTGAGCTTGCGCACGGCGTCCTGGTAGTCGTCGAGGATGATGATGTTCACGAGCAGCAAAGCGGTTCGGCGCCTTGGGCCATTGTGCCCGCTCAGCAGCCCGGCCATGCCCGGACAGTCGACTGTTGCACAAGGCGCTCGTCACTCTCCGGTCGCCCTGCGCGAGGGACGCAGTAGCATCGCCGCTCCTGTCACTACTGAACACGCCCACATGTCCATCTCGATGCATACGGCGAGCGTCCCCGTCTTCACTCGCATGCTCGACAACCTGATCGCCTGGCTGAACAAGGCCGAGGCGCACGCGGCAGTGAAGAAGTTCGATGCCGGTGTGCTGCTCGGCACGCGCCTGGCGCCCGACATGCTCCCGCTCGTCAGGCAAGTGCAGATCGCATGCGACGCCGCGAAGTTCTGCGTGGCGCGCCTGGCAGGCGCGGACGCCCCGAAGTTCGAGGACACGGAGTCCACGCTGGACCAACTGCGCCAGCGCATTCGCATGACGATCGACTACCTGCGCTCGGTGCCTGCCTCGCAGGTTGACGGCACCGAGCAGCGCGACATCGTCGTACCAAGCCGTGAAGGCAGTTTCACGCTCAAGGGCGAGGATTACCTCAGGCAGTTCGCACTGCCCAACTTCTTCTTCCACCTCACCACCACGTATGCGCTGCTGCGACACAACGGGGTGGACTTGGGCAAGGCCGACTATCTTGGGCTCACGAAGGCCCGCTGAATGGCCTACCGGTGATGCTCCAGCTGCGGTGCCGCGTCGAAGCCCCCGAAGCTGCTGCGCGGCATGCGGGCGGGGAAGTGGCGGTTCAGGCGCTGCAGACGGGCAATCGCCTCACCCTGGCCGCACTGGCGCGACACCGCGTTGAACACCTCGGTGCGCAGGTGCCACAACGCTCGCAGGGAGCGTGCTTCCTGGATGCGCCGTGCCAGGTCGGTATGGTGGGCCGCCGGCACGTCGTCCAGGGCGGTGAGGAACTCCTCCTGGACGGCGTCCAGCGGCGTCATGCCTGCAGGCAGCGGGCCTGCATCCTCGGCGTCATCCGTGCCGGCGTCGTCCGGCAGGCTGCCGGCCAGCCAGTCGAGCAGTCTTTCCCGCCAGCGGGGGCGAGGGCGGCGCAGCGCGGGCGGACAAATCTCCACACGTCCGGCCTGCAAGGCCGCTGTTTCCGTACGGCTGAATGACATAGGCACTCGAACCAGTAGACCAGGCCACATGACAACTCCCTGTCATCCCGTTTTGATGCTCGGGTTTGATCCGATTGTGTTGCAGTGGCATCGCCAGGAACGCCGGAGTACGGCCCGGGATGTGTCGCACTTCCGGCTTGCGCCAGATATTTGTATCCACGGTGCCCCGCGCGTCGTCGAAGCCGGGCCTGGAACGTTCACGCGATGAAATGGTTGCGGCGCATCGGCTTGCTCGCCGGGGTGCTCGCGGCGATGGCGGCCATGCTTGCCGCGTGGTACGTCCAGCGGGTGCTTCCGCAGACCGACGGGCGGCTGTTGCTCGATGGCCCCCGCGCCGAGCTGCGAATCGAACGCGACGCCGAAGGCATACCCACGATCCGGGCTACCTCGCTGGAAGACGCCGCCTTCGGGTTGGGCTTCGTGCATGCGCAGGATCGTCTGTGGCAGCTGGAGACCCACAAGCGCATCGCATCCGGCCGCCTGGCACAGGCCTTCGGCGAGTCGGCCCTCGAGACCGATGTCTTCCTGCGCATGCTGGGAGTGCGCCGCGCGGCAGCCGCGCAGTGGACGCGGATATCGCCGCAGGCGCGGTCGCTGGTGCAGGCCTATGCCGCGGGGATCAACGCGTGGGTGGCACAGGGCATGAGGGCCCGGCCGCCCGAGTTCGTGCTCCTGGGCCTGCATCCCGAGCCGTGGACGGCCGAGGACACGCTGGGCTGGGCCATCATGATGGCGTGGGATCTGGGCGGCAACTGGAGCACCGAGCTGATGCGCATGCGCCTCGCGCTCAAGCTGCCCGTCGAGCGCATCAACGAGTTGCTGCCGCCATACCCCGGTGAACGCCCCCTCGCGACAGCGGACTACGCCTCGCTCTACCGGGCGTTGCGCGTGGATGGCCGCCTGGGGCAGCAGGCCCTGAGGGCGGCACCGCCGTCAGGCATCGAGGGCGTGGGCTCCAACAACTGGGCGCTGGCGGGCTCGCGTACGGTGTCGGGCCGGCCGTTGCTCGGCAACGACCCGCACCTGAAGCTCAGCACCCCGGCGCTGTGGTACCTCGCGCGTATCGAAGTGCCTGGTGTGAAGATTGCCGGCGCCACCATGCCCGGGCTGCCCGGGGTCGTGTTGGGGCAGAACGAACACATCGCCTGGGGCTTCACCAACACCGGACCCGATGTGCAGGACCTTTACCTGGAGCGCATCAAGCCGGACGATTCCGGGCAGTACCAGACCCCCGAGGGCTGGGCCCGGTTCGATACCTTTCCCGAAGTGATCAAGGTGCGCAATGGCCGCGATGTGACGCTCACCGTACGAGCCACCCGGCACGGGCCCGTCATTTCGGATGCGGGCACGGCCACCGAGGGGCTGACGGGCGGGGCCGCACGGCCCAGCTATGCGCTGGCGATGCGATGGACCGCGCTGGATCCTGATCCCGGTGCTTTGGAAGTTCCGGCGCGCTTCAACATGGCTCGCTCGGTGGGGGAGTTCATCGCCGCGTCCGCGGGCTACGGTACGCCGATGCAGAATATGGTGGTGGCCGATCGCGACGGGCATATCGGCTTCGTCGCTGCGGGGCGGGTGCCGGTGCGCAAGCCCGAGAACGATCTCAAGGGTCTGGTGCCGGCGCCCGGTTGGAAGGCCCGCTACGACTGGGCCGGTACGCTTGAATCCGCCCTCACGCCGCGTGAGATCGATCCGCCGCGTGGCTGGATCGCTACCGCCAACCAGCGCATCCATGAGCCCGGTTATCCGCACTACATCACCAGCGAATGGGCGGCTCCCTACCGACAGCAGAGGATCGAGCAGCTGATTGCGGCCACGCCGCGTCACGACATGGCAAGCATGCGCGCCATGCAGGCCGACGAGTTCTCGCTCGCCACGTTGCGCCTGCTGCCTGTGCTGCAGCAGGCCCGCTCCTCGCATCCGCTTGCAGCGGCCGCGCAGCAGGAGCTGGCCTCCTTCGACGGCACCATGTCGGCAGGGCGCGCCGCGCCGCTCATCTTCTGGGCGTGGGTGCGCCAGCTCACGGAGGGCCTGTTCGCCGACGAACTGGGCGAGGCCTTGTGGGACCGCTACGCCGGGAGAAACTTCCGCGACGCGGTGGAAGCGGTGCTGGAGCGGCAGGATGCGTGGTGGTGCGACGACAAGCGAACCGCCGCGCACGAGAGTTGCGCGCAGCAGGTGGACGCAGCCTATACCCGTGCGCTGGAGGAACTGCAGGCTGCGCAGGGCGATGACGTGGCTGCATGGCGCTGGGGGCGGGCGCACACGGCGCGTGCCGAGCATCGCCCGTTCAGCCGTGTGAAGCTGTTGGCGCCGTGGTTCGAGCTGCGTGCTCCGGTGGGCGGCGACACCTACACCTTGAACGTTTCACGAGTGAGCCTGCGGCCCGATCGCACGACCGGGGAGCTGTACCTCGACGAGCACGGCCCTTCATTGCGTGCGCTCTACGACCTGTCCGATCCGGCAAGCTCGCGGATCATGCAATCCACCGGCCAGAGCGGAATCGTCTTCTCCCGCCACTACCGCAGCTTCATGGATCGATGGGCGAAGGTGGAGTACCTGCCGTTGTGGCGCGGCAAGGCGGAAGCGACCTTGGTGTTGGCACCGCGCTGAAGGGCAGGGGTTGGGCCTGGCTACCTGCCGAGGGTCGCGGATACCACCTCTTGAGTCGAAACAGGGCCGCTTCGAGTTGACTCACCCCCTCGGGGGCGGAAACGTCGAAGACGCTTCCGGGGCGCTCTTATGACAGCATGGTGTTGCGGATGAGGCCGACTGCGATGCCTTCAAGCTGGAAATCGACATCGCCGAAGGGCACGACGATGGTCTTGTAGTCAGGGTTCTCGGCGATCAGCTCGATGCTCGTACGGGTGCGCTTGTAGCGCTTGACGGTGACATCGTCGCCGAGGCGCGCCACCACGATCTGACCGTTCCTCGCGTCCGCCGCTTTCTGAACTGCCAGCAGGTCCCCATCCATGATGCCGGCGTCACGCATGCTCATGCCTCGCACTTTCAGCAGGTAGTCGGGCCGGTGTTGGAACAGCGAGGCCTCCATGAGGTAGTTCTGGTCGATGTGCTCCTGGGCGAGGATGGGGCTGCCGGCCGCCACGCGGCCGACCAGCGGCAGCGACAGTTGGGCGAGGCTCGGCAGCGGCAGGCTGTACTGCTTGCCCCGGTTCTCGTTCAGCGCGCGCAAGGTCTCGGACTTCAAACGTATGCCGCGGGAGGTACCGCCCACGAGTTCGATCACGCCCTTGCGTGCCAGCGCCTGCAGATGCTCCTCCGCGGCATTGGCCGAGCGAAAGCCGAGTTCGGCGGCAATCTCCGCGCGCGTGGGAGGCGCTCCGGTGCGCTCGATGGCACTTTGAATCAGGTCGAGAATCTGCTGCTGACGGTCGGTGAGCTTCGGGGCGTCTTGCACGGGGCTCCTCATGGGTTGGTGCCAAATGGTGTGCCAATGGGCTGTTATTCCACCCAGACACTGTATTTTCATCCAGCTTCGTAGCAAATGCAAAACCAGTCTCCCACGGTCGTGGTGCTTGGCACCGGCGGCACCATCGCGGGCACGGCCGTGGTCGCCACGGACAACGTGGGCTACGCGCCCGCCCGGCTCGGCGTGCAACGCCTGGTGCAGGGTGTGCCGGTGCAGTCCTGCGCGGCGGTCGAATGCGAGCAGGTGGCGCAGCTCGACAGCAAGGACATGGACCACATCACGTGGCGCGCGCTGGCGCTGCGATGCGAGTTCCACCTGGCGCGTCCCGAGGTGTCGGGTGTCGTCGTTACGCACGGGACCGACACCTTGGAGGAAACGGCGTGGTTCCTCCAAAGGGTGCTCGCACCCTCCAGGCCGGTGGTGCTGACCGGCGCCATGCGTCCCTCGGGCGCCCTGGAGAGCGATGGACCGCAGAACCTGATGGATGCCATGGTGGTGGCGCGTGCCCCGGGGGCGCGCGGTGTCGTGGCCGTGCTGGCCGGGCGCATCCACGGCGCACGGGAGGTGCGCAAAGTGCATCCCTACCGTATTGATGCCTTCAGTTCCGGGGATGCCGGGCCGTTGGGCTACGTCGAGGAAGGTCTGCCTCGCTGTCTGCGTCCATGGCCCGAAGGCGTTGCGCTGGGGACGCATCGCCTGCCGGTGGCGCCCGACGCCTGGCCTTGGGTGGAGATCCTCGCCAGCCATGCCGGCGCGAGAGCTGCCGCGGTACTTGCCCTGTGCGATGCCGGTGTCCAGGGGATCGTGGTCGCGGCCACCGGCAACGGTACGGTCCACGGTGAACTGGAGGCCGCGTTGCGCACGGCTCAAGGCCGCGGGGTGAGAGTCTTGCGCAGCACCCGCTGCCGCGATGCGCGGGTGGTGGATCCGCCGGGCGAGCCGTCCTTCGAGTCGGCGGTCGACCTCACGCCCGAAAAGGCGCGGGTGGACCTGATGCTCGGACTGCTCTGAGGGCTCCCGGGGCCGGGCTGCGCCCAGCCCGCCCTCTGCGGGGGACAGGGAAACTTGGGGCGGCCCGGTGTTTCGTTGTGAGGATGAGGCCGCTCAGACCAGGGTCAGATCCACCTGCACGTTGTTGCGGATCGCGTTCGAGTACGGACACACCTCGTGGGCGGCATCGATGAGGCGCTGGGCCATCACGCGGTCCAGTCCAGGCAGCGAGATGTTCAGCGCGACCTGGATGCCGAAGCCCGTGGCGACCTGCCCGATGGACACCTTCGCAGCGATGGACGTGTCGGCCGGCAAGGACATGCGCTCCATCGCCGCGACGGCCTTCAGCGAGCCGATGAAGCACGCCGAGTAGGTGGCCGCGAAGAGCTGCTCGGGATTGGTCCCGGTGCCACCTGAACCACCCAGTTCCTTCGGGGTGGTCAGCCGCAGCTGCAGAGCGCCATCGGACGAGCGCGACATGCCTTCCCGGCCGCCGGTCGTGATGGCTTGGGCGGTGTACAGGACCTTGTCGAGAGCCATGAAATACCTCAAGTGAACAATGGAAAAGCGGCGCCGGCGCCTCATGCCCGCGCGCGGCTAGGACTGTAGCCGCCCGCACCGCTTCCCAGTCCGGTGAAACGTTGGAAATCAAGCTGTCCAGCGGGACTGTCACGGTGAGGCGGCAAAGCGAGGCGCGCGCCTGGGCAAGCGCGGTGCAGGCCCCGGGACGCGACGTCCCCGACGGGTACGCGGATTGCCGAAGTCGCCGACATGAACGCTCATGCCCTACCGGCCGAGCTCCGCCAATCGTTGCGCGAGACTTTCGGCATCGCCCGCTTGAACGAAGGCCAGCAGCAGGTGATCTCCCGCGTGTTGGCCGGTGACGACACGCTGGCCATCATGCCGACCGGGGCGGGCAAGTCGCTGTGCTACCAGCTGCCCGCGCTGCACCTCAAGGGCACCACCGTGGTGGTGTCGCCGCTCATCGCGCTGATGAAGGACCAGGCCGACAAGCTGCAAAGGGCGGGCGTGGCGGCCGAGCAGCTCAACAGCGCGCTGCCGCGTCGCGAGCAGGAGGCGTCGCTGGAGCGCATCGCCGGGTCCGAGGGCGCCATCGTGTTTGCGACCCCCGAGCGGCTTAGCGATGCGCAGTTCATCGACACGCTCATGCGCCAGCGCGTGGCGCTGTTCGTGGTGGACGAAGCGCACTGCATCTCTCAGTGGGGCCACGATTTCCGCCCGGCCTTCCTCGAGATTGGCCAGGCGCTGCGGCAGCTGCGCGAGCCGCCGGTGCTCGCGCTCACCGCCACGGCCATCGCCGATGTGGTGAGCGACATCCGCCAGCAGCTGGGCCGGCCGCGAATGCACGTGGTCAACACGGGCGTCTTCCGGCCCAACCTGCGCCTGCAGGTGGCGCAGGCCACGCGGGAGGAGCACAAGCTCGACGTCCTCCGCGAGGCGCTGGTCAAGGCACACGGGTGCGGCATCGTCTACACCGCGACGGTGAAGGCATGCGAGGAAGTACACGACCGCCTGCGCGCCGCGGGGGAATCGGTGACGCGCTATCACGGCCGCATGCCCGCCATCGAGCGCCATGCGAGCCAGGACCGGTTCATGACGGGTGCCGCCCGGGTGATGGTGGCGACCAATGCCTTCGGCATGGGCATCGACAAGCCCGATGTGCGCTTCGTCATCCACTACCAGCTGCCGGGCAACCTGGAGGCGTACTACCAGGAGGCGGGCCGCGCCGGGCGCGATGGCGAGGCGGCCGACTGCGTGCTGCTGTTCTATCGCAAGGACAAGCAGGTGCAGCAGTTCTTCCTCGCCAAGCGCTACCCCACGGCCGATGACTTGCAAGCGGTCCACACGGTGCTGCGCGCGGCCGGCCGGCCCGTGAGCGTGGAGGACATCGCCGACACGCTGAAAGCCGTGCCTCGCAACCGCATCAGCGTGTCGCTCAAGCTGCTGCGCGACGGCCGCCTGGCGGTGGCGAATCGGGCGCGTGCCTGGTCCCTCAAAGAGGGCGATGCGGACATGGCGCGGCTCGAGCAGCTGGCCTCGGCGTACGAGGACAAGTCGGACCGCGACCAGGAGGCGCTGGAACGCATGGTGTTCTATGCGCAGACGGGCTTTTGCCGCTGGCGTGTGCTGCTGGAGTACTTCGACGAACCCATGCCGCCGGGTGATCGCTGCGGCTGTTGCGACAACTGCCTGCGACCACCTGCCCAGGACGAGGTGCCGGAGGAGGAAGGCACTCGGCTGCCGGCCATGCCGTCGCCGCTCTTCACGGCGGGCGATCCGGTGCGCGTGCCTCGTTACGGAACCGGCCAGGTGCGCAAGACGGCGGGTGAAGAGGTGACCGTGGTGTTCCCCGACGGCGCCACGCGCACCTTCGTGGCTGATTTCGTGCGCGCGGCCTGAATCACGCACCGCAACCGCACACCGAGCGGCCTGGCATGAATCTCGTCAGGCCGACAGCTCGTCGATGCGCGTGCTCAGTTCCAGCCAGCGCATCTCCAGCTGCTCGATTTCCTCGGCCACGGTCTTCAGGCGCTTGCCTTCATCGGCCATGGCTTCGGGAGCAAGGCTGCCGGCCGCGAACAGGCCCTCGATGCGCTCGCGTTCGCTGAAGAGCACGCCCAGCCGGTTGTCCACGAGGTTCAGCTCCCGCCGCAGCGGTTTGACCTGTTCGGCGCGCTGCTGTCGGGCCTGGGCTGCAGCCTTGCGATCTTCGCGGCGGCTCGGCGCGGCGGCCTCGGCGGGTTGCGCGGCCGCCGCTTCGCGCAGCGCGCGTGCCTGCTCCCGGGCGGTGTCGAGCAGCCAGCGCTGGTAGTCGTCGAGGTCACCGTCGAAAGGTTGCACGCCGCCGCCGGTCACGAGCCAGAACTCGTCGCACACCTCCCTCAGGAGCGCTCGGTCGTGGCTGACGAGCATCACCGTGCCCTCGAACTCGTTGAGTGCCATGGACAGCGCCTCGCGGGTGTCAAGGTCGAGATGGTTGGTGGGTTCGTCCAGCAGCAGCAGGTTGGGGCGCTGCCACACGAGCATGGCCAGCACCAGCCGGGCCTTCTCGCCGCCGCTCAAGGTGCCCACCGCCTGGTTCACCATGTCGCCCTCGAAGCGGAACTGGCCGAGGAAGTTGCGCAACTCCTGCTCGCGCGCGTGTGGGCTCACCTCGCGCGCCAGGCGCAGCATGTGCGCGAGCGGCGAGTCGGCCGGGCGCAGCACGTCCATCTCCTGCTGGGCGAAGTAGCCGATGGCCAGGCCCTTGCCCTCGGTGAGCGTGCCCGCGAGCGGCGGCAGGGCACGCGCGATGGTCTTGACCAGCGTGGACTTGCCCTGGCCGTTGGCGCCCAGGATGCCGATGCGCTGACCGGCGAGCACCGAGCGGTTCGCGCCTCGCACGACGATGCGCTCGCCGTAGCCGCACGCCACGTCGCGCAGGGCCAGCATGGGGTTGGGCAGGCTCGCCGGTTCGCGGAACTCGAAGGAGAAATCCGCGGCGGCCAGCACGGGCGCCAGCTTCTCCATGCGGGCCAGGGCCTTCACGCGGCTTTGCGCCTGCCGAGCCTTCGTGGCCTTGGCCTTGAATCGGTCGATGAACTTCTGCAGGTGGGCGATGCGGTCCTGCTGGCGCTCGTAGTTCGCCTGCTGCTGCAACAGCCGCTCGGCGCGCATCTCCTCGAAAGCGGTGTAGTTGCCGCCGTAGCGTGCGAGCTTGGCGCCTTCGAGATGCAGCGTCACGCCGGTGATCGCATCGAGGAACTCGCGGTCATGGCTGATGACGATCAACGTGCCCTGATAGCGCTGCAGCCAGGACTCCAGCCACACGAGGGCATCGAGGTCGAGGTGATTGGTGGGCTCGTCCAGCAGCATCAGGTCCGCCGGGCACATCAGCGCTCGGGCCAGCTGCAGGCGCATGCGCCAGCCGCCGGAGAAGCTGTTCACCGGGGCGTCGAGCTGCCCGGGAAGGAAGCCCAGCCCCAGCAACATCGCCTGGGCCCGCGCTCGGGCGTCGAAGCCGCCTGCATCGCTGATCGCCTGGTGTGCCTCGGCGATGGCGTGTCCGTCGTCGCGCGCCTCGGCGTCCGCGAGCCGGGCTTGCGCTTCCATGAGGCGCGTGTCGCCCTGCAGGACGAACTCGGTGCCCGCATCGGTCGTCTCGGGCATGTTCTGCGCGACTTCGGCCAGTCGCCAGCGCGGGGGCATGTCGACGTCGCCGGCGTCCGCGTGCAGCCGGTTCGTGAGCAGCGCGAAGAGCGAGGATTTGCCGGCTCCGTTGCGCCCGACGAGACCGACCTTCTCGCCGGGCTGCAGTGTCACCGTGGCGCCTTCCAGCACCACCTTGGCGCCGCGTCGCAGCGTGACGTCGCGCAGGCTGATCACGGCCGCCTCCAGTTCACGAGGGCCTCGCGCGTGACGACCAGCACCTCGTCATCGCCCGCACTCGTCTCCAGCCAGGCCACGTCCAGCTTGCGGAAGGCGCGCTCGAAATGCAGTCGCTCGTGGCCGATCTCGAGCACGAGCACGGCATCGCGCGACATCTTGGCCGGGGCGTCGCGGAGGATGCGCCGCACGAGGTCCATGCCGTCGTCGCCGCCGGCCAGCGCCAGGGCGGGTTCGTGCCGGTATTCGTCGGGCAGCTGCGCCATGCTCTGGGCATTGACGTAGGGTGGGTTGCAGACGATCAGGTCGTACGGCCCGCTCACCTGATCCAGCAGGTCAGACTGGATGAGGGTGATGCGCTTGGCGAGGCCATGACGCTCGACGTTGATGCGCGCCACGTCGAGCGCGTCGGCCGAGATGTCGGCCGCGTCGACCACCATGTCCGGGTACGCCATGGCTGCGATGACGGCCAGGCTGCCGTTGCCGGTGCATAGGTCCAGCACGCGGTGCGTGCGTTCCGACAGCCAGGCATCGAGGATGCCCGTGCACTCGCCATCGGCGAGCAGTTCGGCGATGAATGAGCGCGGCACGATGGTGCGCTCGTCCACGTAGAACGGCACGTTCTGCAGCCAGGCTTCGCGTGTGAGATAGGCCGCGGGGCGGCGCGTGGAGATGCGCTCGCTCACCAAGGCCTCGGCCTTCTCGATCTCCTGTGGCGTGAGCTCGCGCTGGGCGTGCTCTTCCAGCGCGGCCAGGTCCATGCCCAGTGCCCACAGCACCAGCCAGGCCGCCTCGTCGAAGGCGTTGGTGGTGCCGTGCCCAAACGAAACGCCCGCCTGTTTGAGGCGGGCGGCTTGGGCCGTGATGAAGTCGTACAGCGTCATGCGAGTAGGGTTTCCATCGTTCGCCGGTAGATGTTCTTCAGCGGCTCGATGTCCGCCACGGCGATGTGCTCGTCGATCTTGTGAATGGTGGCGTTGACCGGACCGAACTCCACGACCTGTGGACAGATCTTTGCAATGAAGCGGCCGTCCGAGGTGCCGCCCGTGGTCGACAGTTCCGGGGTCAGGCCAGTCTCGGCGCGGATGGCCTCCGATAGCGCCTCGCTCAGCGGGCCCACAGGCGTCAGGAAGGGTTCACCGCCCAGTGTCCAGTCCAGCGTCCAGTCCAGACCGTGCCGGTCCAGCACCTCATGCACACGGGCCTTCAATGATTCAGGGGTGGACTCGGTGGAGTAGCGGAAGTTGAAGTCGACCACCAGTTCGCCCGGAACCACATTGCCCGCGCCTGTGCCGGCATGAACGTTCGACACCTGCCAGCTGGTGGGTGGGAAGTAGGCATTGCCACGGTCCCATTCGATGCCTACCAGTTCCGCCAACGCGGGGGCCGCGAGGTGGATGGGATTGCGGGCCAGCTGCGGATAGGCGATGTGCCCCTGCACCCCGCGCACCGTGAGCCGACCCGAGAGGCTGCCGCGCCGGCCGTTCTTCAGCATGTCGCCCACGCTGTTTACCGATGTGGGCTCGCCGACGATGCAGCAATCCAGGCGCTCGCCGCGGTCGCGCAGCCACTGCACGACCTTCACGGTGCCGTCGAGGGCGGGGCCTTCCTCGTCGCTGGTCAGCAGCATCGCGATCGACCCGGCGTGCCGAGGATGTGCCGCGATGAACTCTTCGATCGCGACCACCATGGCGGCCAGCGAGCTCTTCATGTCGGCCGCGCCTCGCCCGTACAGCCGGCCTTCGCGATGGGTGGGCACGAAAGGATCACTGCCCCACTGCGACAAGGGACCGGTGGGAACGACATCGGTATGGCCGGCGAAGGCCAGCAGCGTGCCCTGCGTGCCCGCCGTGCCGCGGCGCACGGCCCACAAGTTGGTGACGCGGAAGTTCTCGGGTCCGAAGACCAGCGTGTCGCATTGGAAGCCGAGGGCCGTGAGGTGGGCGGCGATCAGCGGCTGGCAGCCGCCGTCGTCGGGGGTGACGGACCGGCAGGCGATGAGCTGCTCGGCCAGCTGCAGGGCGCGCGACATCAGCGGTTCGACAGCGGTGAGGGGCGCGTGTCCCGCTCCTCGCGCACGTCCAGCGTGATCTCGGTGAAGGTGGGCTCGTCCGGCTCCTCGCGCTTCTTCTCGATCCGCGACACGGGGCTCATGTCGTTTTGCAGACGCCACATCAGGTTGGTGGGCGAATCGGCGAAGGCCAGGCCCTCGTCGCGGGTGATGACGCCTTGCGTAATGAGGCGGGCGAGCTCCTGCTCGAACGTCTGCGATCCCTCGGCCAGCGACTTCTCCATGGCCTCCTTGACGCCGTTGAAGTCGCCTTGCTCGATCAGCTCGGACACGAGCTTGGTGTTGAGCATGACTTCCACCGCCGGCACGCGCCCGCCTGCAACGGCGCGCACCAGACGCTGCGAGACGACGGCGCGCAGGCCCGAGGCCAAGTCGGCCAGCAGCGCCGGGCGGGACTCCGGCGTGTAGAACGACAGGATGCGTCCCAGCGCGTGGTAGCTGTTGTTGGCGTGCAGCGTGGCAAGCACGAGATGACCTGACAGCGAGTAGGAAATGGCGGCCGTCATGGTCTCGCGGTCGCGGATCTCGCCGATCAGGATGCAGTCCGGCGCCTGGCGCAAGGCGTTCTTCAGCCCGATCTGCAGCGACTGCGTGTCGCGCCCGACCTCGCGCTGGTTCACCACGGACTTCTTGTTGGTGAACAGGAACTCGATGGGGTCCTCGATGGTGAGGATGTGGCCGGGCATCTGCTGGTTGCGCTGCTCCAGCATGGACGCCAGCGTCGTGGTCTTGCCGGTGCCGGTGGCGCCCACCATGAGGATGAGCCCGCGTTTTTCCATCACCAGCGTCCCCAGCAGCGGCGGCAGGCTCAGCGAGTCCAAGGGCGGAATGCGGTGCGGAATGCATCGCAGCACCGCGGCCACCGTGCCGCGCTGCTTGAAGCCCGAGAGCCGGAAGCTGCCCACGCCACTGATGCCCACGCCCACGTTCAGCTCGCCGGTGTCGTCGAGCTCCTCGAGCTGCGACGGGGTGAGCAGCTCGGCCAGCAACTGGCGCGGCTGCGCGTGGTTGAGCGGCTGGTCCGACAGGTGCAGAAGCTGGCCGTTGATCTTGATGAGGATCGGCGTGTTGGCCGAGAGGTAGACGTCGGAGGCGCCCTTTTCGGCCATGAGCCGCAGCACCCGCTCCATGTTTCCGCTCATCGCATCCTTTCGCGCTGTGGCTGTTGAAGAGTCGCGATTCCTGCCTACGCGCCTGGTCGGCGCGGGCGGCCGTCAGGCCGCTACATGCGCAGCAGGTCGTTCACCGAGGTCTTGGCGCGCGTTTGCGCATCGACCTTCTTGACGATCACCGCGCAGTACAGGCTGTACTTGCCGTCGGCGCTGGGCAGGTTGCCGCTCACCACGACCGAACCCGCCGGTACGCGCCCATAGTGCACCTCGCCCGTGGCGCGGTCGTAGATCTTGGTGCTCTGGCCGATGAACACGCCCATGGAGATCACCGAGTTCTCCTCGACGATCACACCCTCGACGATCTCGGAGCGGGCGCCGATGAAGCAGTTGTCTTCGATGATGGTCGGGTTCGCCTGCATGGGCTCGAGCACGCCGCCGATGCCCACGCCGCCTGACAGGTGCACGTTCTTGCCGATCTGCGCGCACGAGCCGACGGTGACCCAGGTGTCGACCATCGTGCCTTCGTCCACATAGGCGCCGATGTTCACGAAGCTCGGCATGAGGATCACGTTCTTGCCGACGTATGAGCCGCGCCGGGCAATGGCGCCGGGCACCACGCGCACGCCGGATTCGCGCATCTGCTCTTCGGTCAGGTGCGAGAACTTGGTAGGCACCTTGTCGTAGAAGGCCAGGTCGCCGGCCCGCACGATCTCGTTGTCCTGCAGGCGAAACGACAGCAGCACGGCCTTCTTCACCCACTGGTTGACGGTCCATTGGCCCACGCCCTGCTGCTCGGCTACGCGGATGCGACCCTTGTTCAGGTCGGCCATCACATGTTCCACGGCATCACGCACTTCAGGATGAGTGGCCGCCGAGACGGATGTGCGGTTTTCCCAGGCGAGTTCGATCGTCGATTGGAGGTGATGCGTCATGGCGTACGAACTGGAGATGAGGATAGTGAGCGGGCGTAGGCGGCGATGCGCTTGGCGGCTTCGAGGCATACACCCGTGTCGGCCACGAGCGCCATGCGGATACGGCCGGCGCCGGGGTTCACGCCCTGCGACTCGCGCGCCAGCAGGCTGCCGGGCAGGACCGCGACATTGTATTGAGCGAGCAATCCACGGGCGAAAGTGACGTCGCTCCCATCGGGCACGAGGCGCGACACGTCGGCCCACAGGTAGAAGCCGGCGTCGGGCAGCGCCACGTCCATCACCTCGGCGAGGATCGGCGTGACCTGCTCGAACTTGCGGCGGTAGCGCTCGCGGTTGTCGATCACATGAGTTTCGTCGCGCCAGGCCGCGATGCTGGCCTGCTGCACCACGGGGCTCATGGCGCTGCCGTGGTAGGTGCGGTACAGCAGGAAAGCCTTGAGGAGTTCGGCATCGCCGGCCACGAAGCCCGAACGCATGCCGGGCACGTTGGAACGCTTGGACAGGCTGGTCAAGACGATGAGGTTCCGGGAGTCCTTGCGCCCCAGTTCCCTTGCGGCTTCGAGCGCCCCCAGCGGGGGCGTGTCGCGGAAGTAGATCTCGGAATAGCACTCGTCGGATGCGATCACGAAGCCGTACCGGTCCGACAGGTCGAAAAGCTTCTTCCATTCCGACATCGGCATCACCGCGCCGGTCGGGTTGCCCGGGGAGCACACGTACACGAGCTGCGTGCGGGCCCAGGTGCTTTCGGAAATGGCGTCCCAGTCGGCGGCGAAGTTGCGCGCAGGATCGCTGTTGGCGAAGGCCACCTGCGCGCCGGCCAGCAGGGCCGCGCCTTCGTAGATTTGATAGAAGGGATTGGGGCAGACGACGGTGGCGTCTGCTTCGGATGGGTTGATCACCGTCTGGGCCAGGGCGAACAGCGCCTCGCGCGAACCGTTGACCGGGAGGATCTGCGTGCCGGCATCGAGTGCCACGCCGTAGCGGCGTTGGACCCAATCTGCGATGGCTTGCCGCAACGCGGGATCGCCGATGGTTGGCGGGTAGGTCGCCAGGCCCTGGAGGTTGTCGACCAGAGCCTGCCGGATGAGCGCCGGTGTGGGATGGCGCGGCTCACCGATGCCCAGGCTGATCGGCTCGAAGGCCGGGTTGGGGACGATGTCGCGCGTGAGGGCGCGCAGCCGTTCGAAGGGGTAGGGTTGGAGGCGTGCCAGCCGGGGGTTCATCGGGCGATTATCAGGTGCCGGCCGCGGGCTCCCTGAGCCCCGGCATTCACGCACGCCCCGGGCGTGACACGCCTCTCACGCGGACCGGCGCTGCCAACCTCCGCGAGGTGCGGAAATCGCACGCCGGAAGCCCGCAGCGCGCTCCCGCACGGCAGGTACCTGCCATCCCGGCGGCCAAGCGGGCTCGCCATGGGGTCCCATGGCGCTCGTCATGCCGAGCTTGCGCGTCAGCGCAGCCGCGTCGTAGGGCGCGTGGACCTTCACGTCGTTGTCGAAGTAGCAGTAGACGTCGCGCTTCGCCCGTCGGGCCGTGGCGCGCGGGGAGGCGAGGCGCGCATCGCTTATTTGGCTGCCTTCGCTCCAGGCTCGTAGCCGCGCGGCCCAGCGCTCCAGCGCCTCTTCGCTGTAGCCGCTTGCGTAGAGCTCCTTGTCGCCGTGCAGCCGTACGTAGACGAAGTCGGCGGTCAGGTCCTCCAGCAACGGCCACCGGCCGGCGGTGTCAGCCACCACCAGCGCGATGCGATGGCGCTGCAGCAGCGCGACGAAGGCCGGGTCGACGAAGCTCGGGTGGCGGATCTCCACCGCATGCCGCAGCGGCCGCTTGCGGTCAGACACCAGACTCATGCGGCCCTGCACGCGTTCATCGTGCCTCGCGGCCAATCTGGCCGCGGCTTGCGTGTCACGCGGCAACTGCGCAAAGAAGGCGTCGAAGCGCTCCGGTTTGAAGGGCAGCTGCGGTGGGAACTGCCACAGGATGGGCCCGAGCTTGTCCTTCAGCTCGAACACGCCATTGGCGAAGAAGTTCGCCAGCGGTGTCTCGATTTCCTTGAGACGCCTCAGGTGGGTGATGTACTTCGGCCCCTTGACGGCGAAGACAAAGCCTTCGGGCGTGTCCTCGTACCACTCGGCGTAATAGGCCGGGCTTTGCAGCGAGTAGAACGAGCCATTGATCTCGATGGTGGGCAGCATGCGCGAGGCATAGCTCAGCTCGCTGCGTTGCGGCAGGCCCTTCGGGTAGAACACTCCTCGCCAGGGCTCGTAGCGCCAGCCGGAGATGCCGATGAGGATGCGGCCTGACATACGCTGCTGCGCAGCAATCGATGTGCCCGCCGGAGCCCGCGTCGAAAGAAAGGCCTACGCCAGGCCCGGGCCGCTGGCTCCGCCCATGGGCGGCAGCGCCACCACCGGTGCCGGCTTCCACCCCTTCTTGCGATGCTCGGCCACCACGTTGGTGTAGATCCCCCCGCGCACATACCACTTCGCGGTGATGCGGGCGAAGCGCGGCTCCGTGGCCTTCACGATGTCGTCGAGAATCGTGTTCGTCACTTTCTCGTGGAAGGCTCCTTCGTTGCGGTAGCTCCAGAAGTACATCTTCAGGCTCTTGAGCTCGATGCACAGCTCGTCCGCGATCATCTCGATGGTGAAGTGCGCGAAGTCGGGCTGCCCCGTGAGCGGGCAATGGCAGGTGAACTCGGGCACCTGGAACTGGATGAGGTAGTCCCGTTCGGGCGCCGGATTGGGGAATACGTGCAGTTCCTTGCTCGGCGCTGAAGGCGGCTGGACAGGCACCTCGCGCTGCTTGGCGAGGGGCTTCGACGAGCGTTTTGGCGCGGCGGTCTTGGCCATGGCGATGTGACGTTTCGAGAGGGTTCGAAAAAGGGGCGCGATGGTATCATCCGCGCCGTCCGAGAGCCCGCGTCCGCGCGGGTTTTCTCATTGGAATCAACGACTTATCGCGCATAGCTCGCATCGCGCGCGCCGCAGTACCCCGACCATGCGCCTCAACTCGATCAAGCTCTCAGGCTTCAAATCGTTTGCAGAGCCCACCAATTTCCAGCTGCCGGGCCAGCTGGTCGGGGTGGTGGGGCCGAACGGCTGCGGCAAGTCCAACATCATGGACGCCGTGCGTTGGGTGCTGGGCGAGTCCAAGGCCAGCGAGCTGCGCGGCGAGTCGATGCAGGACGTCATCTTCAACGGCTCGGGCAACCGCAAGCCCGCCAGCCGCGCCAGCGTGGAGCTGGTGTTCGACAACGCCGATGCGCGTGCCGGCGGCCAGTGGAACCAGTTCACCGAGATCGCCGTCAAGCGCGTGCTCACGCGCGATGGCACGTCCAGCTACTTCATCAACAACCAGCCGGTGCGCCGGCGCGACGTGCAGGACGTGT
>CBINBY010000019.1:0-57374 GCA_966248995.1 uncultured Burkholderiales bacterium
GCCGCGTCAAATCACGCACCAAGTCGCCTCGGACAGCTGTCTTGGACAGCAGTGGAGGAGCACCAAGGGCTTGCGCGACGCGCCGGGAGGGCGCAGGACCGGTCAGGGTCGATCGCTGGACGCGACTCAGGAGGTGCTGGTGCGGCAGCTGATCGCCGACACGCGGCGCATGGTGCCAAGACGCCTGACAGCCGTACTACGTTGCCGTCAGCCCGGCAGCGTTCCACTTATTGCGTCCCGATCGTGTTCAACGACCTGGGCCACCTTCTGGTTGGCTTCCTTATTGCGCTCCATCAGATGAAATGGCGCGGCGAAACCAGCCCCCCAGGGGACGTAGCGACCAGAACTGGGAGGCGGAGCTGTTGCAGTCCCGTTCGGTGAGCAGGCCCTGAGTGGCAAGCATCTCGATGAACGTCCGCACTTCATGCCGTTTGAGACCACTGCTTTCCACCAACTGGGCCAGAGTGACATAGCGGTGCGACATGTCGCTGGCCATGCGGCGGTATGCAATGCGATCGAACGGCGGTGTCAGTTCTGGCCAAGCAGCGAGGCGATACTCTTTCATCCAACGGCTCCTTGTTATGCGGTCGCTACGTCGAGGCAGCGGCTCGGCAGAAAGCGTAGTCGCTACGCGCACATGCCGGAAGGTGTTTGTTACTGACCTCGGGAAAGCACTAGGCGGGACAGTGTCTCATTCGTGGTTGTTCCCCCTGGTTCGCGGGGGTTGGTTTCGACCGGCTCGCCTCCTCGTACACTGTCCTGATGATTGTTCTGGGCCTGGAGTCCTCGTGCGACGAAACCGGCGTCGCTATCGTGCGCTGCGAATCGGGCGTCAGGGTTCCGCAGTTGCTGGCCCACGCTCTCCATAGTCAAATTGACATGCACCAAGCCTATGGCGGCGTCGTACCTGAGCTTGCTTCGCGTGATCACATACGGCGCGTGCTCCCCCTGACCCGCAAGGTCCTTGCAGATGCCGGCGTCACGCTGGTCGATATCGATCTCGTCGCCTACACGCGTGGCCCGGGATTGGCGGGGGCGCTGCTGGTCGGGGCAGGGATCGCTTGCGCTCTCGGTGCGGCGCTCGACTGCCCGGTGGTCGATGTACATCACCTAGAAGGGCACCTTCTTTCGCCTTTCCTCGGTGTCGACCCTCCGGAGTTTCCCTTCGTCGCGCTGCTCGTGTCGGGTGGGCATACTCAGCTCATGAGGGTTGACGACGTCGGTCGGTACGAGTTGCTGGGCGAGACCATTGACGACGCCGCAGGCGAGGCGTTCGACAAGTCGGCCAAGCTTCTCGGCTTGGGTTATCCGGGCGGACCGGCGCTCGCGCGCTTGGCGCAGTTCGGGGATGAATCGGTGTTCGACCTGCCACGACCCCTGCTGCACAGCGCTAGCCTCGACTTCTCCTTCGCGGGCCTCAAGACGGCCCTGCGCACGCGCCTCCAGTACCTGGGGGGTCACGTGTGCGAGCAAGACCGGGCGCACTTGGCGTCAGCGACGCAGCAGGCGATCGTTGACGTACTGGTACGCAAATCAGTTAATGCGCTGAACTCGACCGGACTGCGCCGCCTGGTTGTGGCCGGTGGGGTCGGAGCCAACGCACGCCTGCGGGAGCAACTCGATGCCCACTGTGCGCTGCATGGCGTTCGCGTCCACTACCCCGAGCTCGGGCTGTGCACAGACAATGGTGCGATGATCGCCTTGGCTGCTGCCATGCGGTGGCAGCGTGGCCTTGCTGCACTGCGACGCGAGTACGCCTTCGATGTGGTGCCGCGCTGGTCCTTGCATACGGCATAAGCGGGGAGGCGCACGCCTGCTCCAGCGGCCTGCACCTTGGCTTCCGCTTGGCGGCTGGTGCCGTGCCCTATAATCCAAAAGCTTTGCCGCCTTGCACGTGGCTAGCCTAGACACGGCGCCGGTAGGTTTCATCGGCGTTCGCAAGTTCAATACCGGAAACCGCTGCGTCCGCTTCTCCGGGGTGCACGGCCTTCCGTCACTGGAAACTTTTCATGAGCAACATCAATAAGGCCGAGATCATCAAGGCCAACGCGCGCTCCGTCAGTGATACGGGTTCTCCCGAAGTGCAAGTGGCACTGCTGACCGCGCGCATCAACGAACTCACTCCGCATTTCAAGGCGCACCAGAAGGACCACCATGGTCGCCGTGGGCTGTTGAAGATGGTCAATGCCCGCAAGAGCCTGCTTGCATACCTTAAGAACAAGGATGCTGAGCGCTATACCGCGCTGATCCACAAGTTGGGCCTGCGCAAGTAGGTTTCCGATGGAAAGTAAGGGCCTGTCTGGAGTCGTCCAGCACAGGCTCTTTGTGTTTGGAGCCAGGCAGCCATCGTTGACGATGTGTCATTCCACCGGCGCTTGCAGGCGCGGAACGCCGCTGGAATGGCATCGCGCCAGGATTGCCCGGGCCTCGGGGGAAAGGGCACGACCCGATACGGTGCCCGCCACACGAACCGGAGAACCAACATGAGTATGTTCAACAAGGTCATTAAGACATTTCAGTGGGGCCAGCACAGCGTCACGCTGGAAACGGGTGAAATCGCTCGTCAAGCGAGCGGTGCCGTGATAGTGGATGTCGAAGACACGGTGGTCCTCGCGACCGTCGTTGGTGCCAAGAGCGCCAAGCCGGGACAGGACTTCTTTCCGCTCACCGTCGACTACATCGAGAAGAGCTATGCGGCGGGCAAGATCCCAGGGAGCTTTTTCAAGCGCGAAGGCCGCCCAAGCGAATACGAGACGTTAACTTCGCGGCTTATAGACCGGCCACTGCGTCCGCTGTTTCCAGATGGCTTCTACAACGAGGTGCAGGTGGTCATCCACGTGCTCTCGCTCAACCCGGAGATCGCCGCCGATATCCCCGCCATGATCGGTGCTAGCGCCGCACTGGCGGTCTCAGGCATCCCATTCAACGGCCCCATTGGTGCTGCCCGAGTGGGCTACATCGGCGGGGAGTATGTGCTGAACCCGACCAAGGCTCAGCTCGATCAGTCCAAGATGGAGCTCGTCGTCGCCGGCACACAGGCTGCCGTGCTGATGGTGGAGTCCGAAGCCCAGCAGCTCTCCGAGGAGATCATGCTGGGTGGTGTTGTGTTCGGGCACGAACAGGGCAATATTGCGATTACGGCGATCAACGATCTTGTGCGCGAGGCCGGCAAGCCGGCATGGGGCTGGCAGCCGCCCGCTAAGGATGAAACCTTTATCACCAAGCTCAATGGGTTGGCGGAAGGGTCGATCCGGGCGGCCTACCAGATCCGTTCCAAGCAGGCTCGGACGCAGGCCGTGCGCGACGCTTACGGCGCCGCAAAGGCCGCGCTGACTACCGAAGGCGTGGAGTTCGATGAGGTCAAGGTCGATGCGCTGCTGTTCGAGCTGGAGTCGCGTGTTGTGCGCAGCCAAATTCTGGCCGGCGAGCCGCGCATTGATGGCCGTGATACGCGTACTGTTCGTCCGATCGATATCCGTAGTGGCCTTCTGCCGCGCGTTCACGGTTCAGCCCTATTCACGCGGGGTGAGACCCAGGCTCTCGTCGCGGCCACTCTAGGAACGGAGCGCGATTCGCAACGCATTGATGCGCTTGCCGGCGAGTTCAGTGAGCACTTCATGCTCCACTACAACATGCCGCCATTCGCCACAGGAGAGACTGGTCGCGTGGGTAGCCCCAAGCGCCGGGAAATTGGCCATGGCCGTCTGGCCAAGCGTGCCCTGGTTGCCGTCCTGCCGACGAAGGAGGAGTTTCCGTATTCCATCCGCGTGGTGTCGGAAATCACGGAATCAAATGGCTCGTCTTCGATGGCATCGGTGTGTGGAGGCTGTCTGGCCCTCATGGATGCAGGTGTACCGATGAAGGCCCACGTGGCCGGCATCGCGATGGGTCTCATCAAGGACGGGAACCGCTTTGCGGTACTCACCGACATCCTCGGTGACGAGGATCACCTAGGCGATATGGACTTCAAGGTGGCTGGCACCACCACCGGCGTGACGGCCCTGCAGATGGACATCAAGATCCAGGGCATCACCAAGGAGATCATGCAAGTTGCTTTGGCGCAGGCCAAGGAAGCGCGCATGCACATCCTCGCCAAGATGGTAGACGCGGTGGGTGGGGCGAAAGCCGAGGTCTCCCAGTTTGCGCCACGCCTGTACACAATGAAGATCAACCCGGAGAAGATCCGCGACGTGATCGGCAAGGGCGGCGCGACAATCCGTGCATTGACCGAGGAAACAGGTACAACAATCGACATCGCCGAGGACGGCACCATCACCATCGCCTCAACTGATGCTGTCAAGGCAGAAGAGGCCAAGCGGCGCATTGAGGAGATTACGGCCGAGGTGGAGGTTGGCAGGGTTTACGAAGGCCCAGTCACCAAGATCCTCGAGTTCGGGGCATTGGTCAATCTCCTGCCGGGCAAGGATGGGCTGCTGCATATCAGCCAGATCGCGCATCAGCGTGTGGAGAAGGTCACCGATTTTCTCAAGGAAGGCCAGATCGTCCGTGTGAAGGTTTTGGAGACGGACGAGAAGGGTCGCATCAAGCTTTCCATGAAGGCTCTCGTCGAGCGCGAGCAGCGCGAGGCACAGCCGGCGCCTCAGGAGTGATGCGGCTTTGAGTCGGACGGGCGGTTGCCTCTGCCGCCCACTCGTGCCAGCCCCGCGATGAAAGTCATCGAGATCACTTCCTATGGCGGACCTGAGGTGCTGCGGCCGGCCGAGCGTCCCGACCCGGTGCCGGGGAGGGGCGAGGTGCTGATCCGGGTGGGTGCGTCCGGCGTCAACCGGCCCGATGTGCTTCAACGCAAGGGGTTCTATCCCGTGCCGCCGGGTGCGTCGGACATTCCTGGCCTGGAAGTGGCTGGCACCATCGTCGAGGGGGATGTCGCCGCTCTTTCGCAGGTCGGCCTCTCGATAGGTGACCAAGTGTGCGCGTTGGCTGCTGGTGGTGGCTACGCAGAACTGTGCGTGGTGCCTGTGGGCCAGTGTCTGCCGGTGCCGGAAGGCTTAAGCGTCGTGGAGGCGGCCAGCCTGCCGGAGACCTTCTTTACGGTGTGGTCGAACGTTTTCGACCGCGGCCATCTACAACCGGGGGAAACCTTGCTGGTGCAGGGTGGGAGCAGTGGCATCGGTGTGACGGCCATCCAGATGGCCAAGGCAGCGAATGCCAGGGTCATCGTAACGGTGGGTTCGGACGCCAAGGCGGCCGCCTGCCTAGCGCTGGGCGCCGATGTCGCTATCAACTATCGCACCAGCGATTTTGCGGCCGAAGTTCAGCGGGTCACGGCGGGCCGTGGTGCGAACGTCATCCTCGACATGGTGGCCGGCGATTACGTCATGCGCGAGCTTTCCTGCCTCGCCGACGACGGTCGTCTCGTCATCATTGCATTGCAAGGCGGTTCACGCGCGCAAATCGATGCCGGCTCTGTTCTGAGAAGGCGGCTCACCATTACGGGCTCTACGCTGCGCCAGCGATCCGTGCCTTTCAAGACTGCCATTGCACGTGCATTGCGTGACAAGGTCTGGCCGTGGCTTGAAAGCGGGAAGATCAGGATGGTGATTCACAGAGTGTTTCCCGCAGTTGAGGCGGCCCGAGCGCATGCCCTTATGGAATCGAGCCAGCACATCGGCAAGCTCGTCCTTCACTGGTAGTACACGAGATTCGGAGACATCCTCGATGCGTCACAGGCTGATCGTTGGCAACTGGAAGTTGAATGGCAACCGTCTTACCAATACGGAGCTGCTAGCGGGCATCGCAGAGGCGGGTCCATACTTGGCCGACGTAGCTGTGTGCGCACCGTTCCCATACCTCTCGGAAGTGGCGCTGTCGTTGCAGGGGACGCATATCGGTTGGGGTGCGCAAGATTGCTCGGCGCACGAAACCGGCGCGTACACTGGTGAAGTGTCGGCGGCCATGCTGTCCGAGTTCGGCTGCCGCTATGTCATCGTGGGTCATTCCGAACGGCGCGCGTACCACGCCGAGAGTGACCAGGTGGTTGCGGACAAGGCGAAGATCGCGCTCAAGCATGGTCTGACACCTATCGTGTGCGTTGGTGAAACCCTGGCCGAGCGCGAAGCGGGCAATACCGATGGTGTGGTGAAACGGCAGATGTCAGCCGTCATCCACACAATGGGTCATTGCATTTCGCAGATTGTCGTGGCCTATGAACCGATATGGGCGATCGGAACAGGAAAGACGGCAACCCCGGAGCAGGCACAGGCGGTGCACGCCTTGTTGCGCAGCCAGTTGCATGCGGCCACTCCTAAGTCACTCGAGATGCAGATCCTCTACGGCGGCAGCGTCAAGCCGGAAAATGCGACCGCGCTGTTTTCGCAACCTGACATCGATGGCGGGCTGATCGGGGGAGCGTCCCTCAAGGCTGCAGAATTCGCCGCCATCTGTCGTTCGGCGGTATGAAGCCAGCCGCCACACTGAAACTTCTGGAGCCTGGAACAAATGAGCAGCTGGTTGTTGAATGTAGTCGTGATGATCCAGATCCTCACGGCCCTGGTGATGATCGGCTTAGTGCTCATGCAGCACGGCAAAGGTGCTGATATGGGTGCGTCCTTTGGCAGTGGCGCATCGGGGAGCCTGTTCGGTGCGACGGGCAGTGCCAATTTCCTGTCGCGCTCTACGGCCATCTGCGCCGCGATCTTTTTCGCGTGCACGCTGGCACTGGCCTATATTGCGCACGAACCCGGGCGCGCCTCCGTTGGAGGCAGTGTCCTGGACCGGCCGGTTCAGCCTGCGCCCGCTGCTAGCGGCGTCTCGCAGATTCCAGCCGGCGGCATGCCTGCGAGTGACGCCGGCGTCTTGCCTTCCGTTTCCGCGTCCGGTGCAGCAACCATACCGGCGAAGTAACGTCAGCGTGTTGGATCCCTGCTCCGTCCGTCAAAACGTTCAAATCATCACGTTCTTGAGCAAGCACTTCGGTTCGGGTTAGAATGCAAGGCTGTTCGGAGAGCAAACGCCTCATGCAATCCGGGCACGTTGATGCGCGTTTCTGAGCGGCCCACGTGGTGGAATTGGTAGACACGCTATCTTGAGGGGGTAGTGGCGAAAGCTGTGCGAGTTCGAGTCTCGCCGTGGGCACCACAAGATGAACAAGAACGGGGCTTTCGCGGCCCCGTTCTTTTGCTGAGCCGAAGCCCGACATGGATTTGGAACCCTATCTGCCCGTCATCCTCTTCATCTTGGTAGGGGTGGCAGTCGGAGTGGCTCCCCAATTGATCGGTTTCCTGCTGGGCCCTCGTCGCCCGGATGCGGCAAAAAATTCCCCTTATGAATGCGGCTTCGAGGCCTTTGAAGACGCCCGCATGAAGTTCGATGTGCGCTACTACCTCGTGGCCATTCTGTTCATCCTCTTTGATCTGGAGATTGCCTTCCTCTTTCCGTGGGCCGTGTCGCTTCGCGAGATCGGGGTTGTCGGCTTTTGGGCCATGATGGTTTTTCTTGCCATCCTGGTTGTGGGCTTTGCCTACGAGTGGAGGAAGGGCGCCCTGGACTGGGAGTAATCGAGTAACACCATGGGCATACAAGGTGTATTGAAAGAGGGTTTCGTCACGACGAGCCTCGATAAGGTTATCAATTGGTCCAAGACCGGCTCACTTTGGCCGATGACCTTTGGCTTGGCCTGCTGTGCGGTCGAGATGATGCACGCTGGCGCTGCACGTTACGACATAGATCGATTTGGCATGCTGTTCAGGCCGAGTCCCCGTCAGTCCGATCTGATGATCGTGGCGGGCACGTTGTGCAACAAGATGGCGCCTGCGCTGCGCAAGGTCTATGACCAAATGGCCGAGCCGCGCTGGGTTCTCTCCATGGGCTCATGTGCGAATGGTGGCGGCTACTACCACTACAGTTACTCTGTGGTGCGAGGCTGTGATCGGATCGTTCCAGTCGATGTTTACGTGCCGGGCTGCCCGCCTACGGCGGAAGCCTTGCTGTACGGGATTATTCAACTGCAGGCGAAGATTCGCCGCGAGAACACGATCGCGCGCTGATGAGCAGACTCGACACATTGCTGGCTGCGCTGAAGAACGCGCTTGGCGGCCGTATCAAGCAGCTAGTGCAGGATCGCGGCGAGATCACAGTGACGGTCGCTGAAGGTGACTACCTTGATGTGGCTCGTGTATTGAGGGACGACCCATCCCTAAAGTTCGAGCAACTCATAGATCTGTGCGGGGTGGACTACTCCAGCTACAAGGATGAGGCGTGGGAGGCCTTGCGCTTCTGTGTGGTGTCGCATCTGCTGTCCGTGTGTCACAACTGGCGAGTGCGGTTGAAGGTGTTTGCCGATGATGACGATATGCCCACGGTGCCTTCGCTCGTCGGCGTGTGGAGTGCGGCCAACTGGTTCGAGCGGGAAGCTTTTGACCTGTATGGCATCATCTTCGATGGTCATCTCGACTTGCGCCGCATTCTCACTGACTACGGGTTTATCGGGCATCCGTTCCGCAAGGACTTCCCGGTTAGCGGACATGTCGAGATGCGCTACGACCCGGAGCAAAAACGTGTCGTCTATCAGCCTGTGACCATCGAGCCGCGCGAAATCGTGCCTCGCGTCGTTCGGGAAGACAACTACGGCGGTTTGCACTGATCACATGGCCGAGATCAAGAACTACACCCTGAACTTCGGCCCGCAACACCCGGCCGCGCACGGCGTGCTTCGCTTGGTGCTTGAACTCGATGGCGAGGTGATCCAACGTGCAGATCCGCACATCGGGTTGCTGCACCGTGCGACCGAGAAGTTGGCTGAAACGCGCACGTATATTCAGTCGCTGCCATACATGGACCGTCTTGACTACGTCTCCATGATGTGCAACGAGCATGCCTACTGTCTGGCCATCGAGAAGCTTCTCAATATCGACGTGCCGATTCGCGCGCAGTACATCCGAGTGATGTTTGCCGAGTTGACAAGGCTGCTCAACCACCTGCTATGGCTGGGTGCACATGGCCTCGACTGCGGTGCGATGAACATCTTTATTTACTGCTTCCGAGAGCGCGAAGATATCTTCGACATGTACGAAGCGGTGTCGGGTGCGCGTATGCACGCAGCCTATTTCCGACCGGGCGGCGTGTACCGGGACTTGCCCGACAGCATGCCGCAGTACCGTACATCGAAGATCCGCAATGTGAAGGCACTCGCCGAGATGAACGAGAATCGGCAGGGATCGCTGCTGGATTTCATCGACGATTTCACGAACCGTTTCCCCAAATACGTCGACGAGTACGAGACGCTGCTTACCGACAACCGCATTTGGAAGCAGCGGACGGTGGGCATCGGTGTGGTTTCTCCGGAGCGCGCGCTCAACTTGGGTTTCACAGGGCCGATGCTTCGCGGTTCAGGTATCGAGTGGGACCTGCGGAAGATGCAGCCCTATGACGTCTACGATCAGATGGATTTCGACGTGCCTGTGGGTGTCAACGGCGATACCTATGACCGCTACCTTGTGCGTGTGGAGGAGATGCGGCAGGCCAATCGCATTGTGAAGCAGTGTGTCGAATGGCTACGTGCCAATCCTGGCCCGGTAATCACCGAGAACCATAAAGTGGCACCGCCTTCGCGCTTGGAGATGAAGGCCAACATGGAGGAGCTGATCCACCACTTCAAGCTCTTCACCGAAGGTTTCCATGTTCCAGAGGGTGAGGCCTACTCGGCGGTCGAGCACCCCAAGGGTGAGTTCGGCATCTACATCGTGAGCGATGGTGCCAACAAGCCATACCGCCTCAAGATACGTGCTCCGGGCTTCGCACACTTGGCAGCGCTGGACGAAATGGCGCGTGGCCACATGATTGCCGATGCTGTGGCGGTCATCGGGACGATGGATATCGTCTTCGGGGAGATCGATAGATGATTTCCGACGCTGTGCGTACGCGTTTCGCACGCGAGGTGGCGAAGTACCCTGTCGACCAGAAGCAGTCGGCCGTGATGGCCTGCCTGGCCATCGTGCAGCAGGAACTTGGTTACGTCTCGCTAGAGGCCGAGCTGGTGGTGGCCGAGTACCTTGGCATGCCCGCCATTGCCGTGCACGAGGTGACCACCTTCTACAACATGTACAACCAACAGCCGGCAGGGCGCTATAAGCTCAATGTGTGCACCAATCTGCCGTGCCAACTGCGAGACGGACAGAAGGCGTTGGACCACCTGTGTTCGCGTCTCCAAGTGGAAGAGGGTGGAACCACCGGGGACGGCATGTTTACGGTGCAGAAGTCCGAATGCCTGGGGGCCTGTGCTGATGCACCAGTGATGCTGATCAACGATCGGCAGATGGTGAGCTTCATGAGCAACGAGCGGTTGGACGCGCTCATTGACACGCTAGCCACGGCCGCGCAAGGCGAGAAGTAAGAGAGCCGAGATGCTGGATCTCTCCCGATTCCAATCCACGGGCCGTGAAACTTGCTTCCACGGTCGACACATTGACCCACAGATCTACGCGGGTCTAGATGGCGGCAACTGGTCGCTCAAGGACTATGAGGCGCGCGGCGGTTACCAGGCGCTCCGCAAGATCCTTGGAAAGAGCAGCCGCGAGTGCATGACGCCCGAGCAGGTCGTGGCGGAAGTCAAGGCCTCGGGTCTCCGTGGCCGCGGTGGCGCCGGCTTTCCTACGGGGTTGAAATGGAGTTTCATGCCGCGTCAGTACCCTGGAGCGAAGTATCTGGTTTGCAACTCCGACGAGGGCGAACCCGGCACGTGCAAGGACCGCGACATCCTCATGTTCAACCCGCATATCGTCATCGAGGGCATGGCGATCGCGGCGTACGCCATGGGCATCGCTGTTGGCTACAACTACATCCACGGTGAGATCTTCGAGGTATACGAGCGCTTCGAAACTGCACTGGATGAGGCCCGCCGTGCCGGTTACCTGGGTAGTGAAATCCTTGGTTCCGGCTTCAGTTTCCAGTTGCATGCGGCCCACGGCTTTGGTGCCTATATCTGCGGCGAGGAGACGGCATTGCTCGAGTCTCTCGAAGGCAAGAAGGGCCAGCCGCGTTTTAAACCTCCGTTTCCGGCGAGCTACGGCCTTTACGGCAAGCCCACGACAATCAACAACACCGAGACCTTTGCCGCTGTCCCGTGGATCGTCATGAACGGGGGTCAGGCGTATTTGGAGGTTGGTAAGCCCAACAACGGCGGCACCAAGATTTTCTCCGTCGTGGGCGACGTCGAGTGTCCGGGCAATTTCGAGGTTCCGCTCGGTACGCCATTTTCCAAACTTCTGGAACTGGCCGGAGGTGTCCGCAAGGGCCGCAAGCTGAAGGCTGTGATTCCCGGTGGTTCGTCCGCACCGGTACTACCGGCGAACATCATGATGGACTGCACGATGGATTACGACGCCATCGCGAAGGCGGGATCGATGCTCGGCTCGGGCGCCGTCATCGTCATGGACGACACGCGGTGCATGGTCAAGAGTCTGCTGCGCCTGTCCTACTTCTATCAGCACGAAAGCTGCGGCCAGTGCACACCGTGCCGCGAAGGTACAGGTTGGCTTTGGCGAGTTGTGGATCGCATCGAGCATGGTGAGGGCAAGATGGGTGACGTCGAACTGCTCAATTCCGTCGCCGACAACATCCAGGGTCGCACTATCTGCGCTCTCGGGGATGCGGCCGCCATGCCGGTCAGGGCGATGATCAAGCACTTCCGTGATGAGTTCGTGCATCACATCGAACACAAGACCTGCGTCGTGCCGGCTTACGTCTGACGCATCGGACCCCACATGGTTGAAATCGAGCTCGACGGGAAGAAGGTTCAGGTGCCCGAAGGCAGCATGGTGATGCATGCGGCCGACAAGGCGGGTACCTATATCCCGCACTTCTGCTATCACAAGAAGTTGTCGATCGCGGCCAACTGCCGCATGTGCTTGGTCGACGTCGAAAAGGCGCCCAAGCCGATGCCGGCCTGTGCGACGCCTGTCACGCCGGGCATGATCGTGCGCACGCGCAGTGACAAGGCGGTCCGAGCGCAGCAGGCAGTCATGGAGTTCCTGCTTATCAACCACCCGCTGGACTGCCCTATTTGCGATCAGGGCGGCGAGTGTCAACTGCAGGATCTCGCCGTGGGCTACGGTGCCTCCGCCTCCCGCTATGAGGAGGAGAAGCGAGTTGTATTCCACAAGGAGGTAGGTCCTCTGCTGTCCATGGAGGAGATGACCCGTTGTATCCATTGCACCCGCTGCGTGCGCTTCGGGCAGGAAGTGGCGGGCGTAATGGAGCTGGGCATGGTCAACCGTGGCGAGCACTCCGAGATCACCACGATAATCGGTGATACGGTCGATTCGGAGCTCTCGGGCAACATGATCGACCTGTGCCCTGTGGGGGCGATCACCAGTAAGCCGTTCCGCTACCAAGCGCGCACGTGGGAGCTCTCGCGTCGCAAGAGCGTGAGCCCACACGACAGCACCGGCGCCAACCTCATCGTTCAGGTACGGCAGAGCAAGGTGATGCGCGTTGTCCCGCTAGAGAATGAGGATGTCAACGAATGCTGGCTTGCTGACCGCGACCGCTTCTCCTACGAGGCTTTGAACAGCGACGACCGCCTCACCACACCGATGCTGAAGCAAGGCGGTCAGTGGAAGGCGGTGGACTGGACGACCGCGCTGGAGTATGTGGTTCGCGGCCTTAAGCAGATCAAGGCTGATCACGGTTCAAAGGCCATCGGAGCCTTGGGTTCGGCGCACGCTACTTCCGAAGAGTTGCATTTGCTGGCGAAGCTGGTGCGCGGTCTCGGTAGCGAGAACATCGACTTCCGTACTCGGCATGCCGATTTCACATGGCCGGAGGGCGAAAGTTCTTCAGCGCCGGCGGTGCGCTGGCTCGGTACCTCTATTGCTTCGCTGTCTTGCCTGGAACGCGTGTTGATCGTCGGATCCTTTTTCCGGAAAGATCATCCGCTTTTGGCGCAACGTATCCGGCAAGCCGTCAAGAGGGGCGGGCGTGTGCATAGTTTGCATGCTGTGCATGACGACTGGGCCATGCCGATTGCCAGCACCATGACCGCTGCGCCGGGGGCTTGGACTGGAGCGCTGGCCGCCATTGCGGCTGCTTTGGCGGTTGCCAAGGGCGTTCCGTCGCCGGTGGTGTTCGAGCCGACCAGCGAGGCGCGTGCCATTGCGGAGTCGCTGCTTTCGGGCGATCGCAAGGCGATTCTGCTGGGCAACGCTGCAGCACAGCATCCGCAGGCCGCCTCACTGCTCTCGCTTGCGAACTGGATTGGCGAGGCAACGGGTGCCACTGTCGGCTACCTCGGCGAAGCGGCCAACACCGTGGGGGCCCAGTTGGTGAGCGCGATGCCTGGTAAGGGTGGACTGGATGCTGGGCGCATGTTGGGTGGTGCACTCAAGGCTTGTCTGCTCTTGCAGGTCGAGCCGGCGCTCGACGCTGCTGACCCATGGCGGGCGGTCAGAGCGCTGCAATCCGCCGACATGGTGGTCGCCATGACCCCGTTCCGCAATGCCGCGCTGGACTGCGCCGACGTGCTTCTGCCGGTATCGCCATTCACAGAGACATCTGGCACTTTCGTCAATGCCGAAGGTCGGGTACAAAGTTTTCACGGTGTCGTTCGGCCGCTGGGCGATACTCGGCCTGCCTGGAAGGTGCTGCGTGTCCTCGGCAGTATGCTGGGTCTCGAGGGTTTTGCATTCGAAACTTCCGAGGAAGTGCGTGCCGAGGCCCTACCGCAAGACGTGGCCAGCCGGTTGTCTAACCGTTCGTCGATTCCGGTCACGACACACGCCGAGACGGAAGACCTTGAGCGGGTGGCGGACCTGCCCATTTACTGCACTGACTCCCTGGTGCGTCGTGCAGCGTCTTTGCAACTCACCGCCGACGCGTCTGCGCCCGTCGCCGGTATTTCTCAGGCGGTTTGGTCGCGCTTGAATCTGAACGAGGGTGACCGCGTACTACTGACCCAGGGCGAGGCACAGGCCGTACTGCCGGCAAGGCTGGAGGCCACCCTCGCAAGCAGCACGGTGCGCGTACCGACGGGTCATCCGCACACCTCTTCGCTCGGCCCAATGTTTGGGCCCATCAGCGTGGCCAAGGCGTAAGAAGTCGTCATGCTCGAATCCATCAACACCTACGGCACTTCGGTGCTGGGCGGCGCTTGGCCCGTGACTTGGACGCTGCTCAAAATTGTGGCGCTGGTGCTGCCGCTGATGCTCTGTGTCGCGTACCTTACCTTGTGGGAACGCAAGGCCATCGGTTGGACGCAGATCCGGCCTGGGCCGAATCGCGTGGGTCCTTTGGGCTTGCTGCAGCCTATCGCCGATGCGGTGAAGCTGATCTTCAAGGAGATTATCCTTCCGACTGCCGCCAACAAGGGGCTGTTTCTGCTTGGCCCTGTGATGACGATCATGCCTGCGCTCGCTGCGTGGGCAGTCATCCCCTTCGGGCCCGAGGTGGCGCTCGCCAACATCAATGCCGGGCTGCTCTTCCTAATGGCAATCACGTCCATGGAGGTGTACGGCGTGATCATCGCGGGCTGGGCTTCGAACTCGAAGTACGCATTCCTTGGCGCGCTGCGCGCCTCGGCTCAGATGGTGAGCTACGAGATTGCCATGGGCTTCGCGTTGGTCGTCGTGCTGATGGTCTCAGGCAGCCTCAATATGACTCAGATCGTGCTCGGTCAGTCCGTCGGCCGCTTCGCCGATATGGGGATCAATTTCCTGAGCTGGAACTGGCTGCCGCTGCTGCCGATCTTCGTCGTCTACCTCATCGCGGGCATCGCCGAGACGAACCGGCACCCGTTCGATGTGGTGGAAGGCGAGTCCGAGATTGTTGCAGGGCACATGGTGGAGTACTCGGGCATGGCCTTCGCCATGTTCTTCCTGGCTGAGTACGCCAACATCATCTTGGTGTCGGCACTGGCTTCGATCATGTTCCTGGGCGGCTGGCTGCCGCCGGTGGATGCGGCACTGTTGAACGCCATTCCGGGTTGGATCTGGCTCGGGTTCAAGACCTTCGTCATCGCGACGTTGTTCCTGTGGGTGCGCGCCACGTTCCCCCGCTTCCGCTATGACCAGATCATGCGTTTGGGCTGGAAGATCTTTATTCCAGTGACGCTGGTTTGGTTGCTGGTGGTCGGACTGTGGATCCAGTCGCCTTGGGACATCTGGAAGTAACGCCTAGGCTGCACCATGGTCACCGCACTCAAAGACCTTTTCTCGAGCTTCATGCTCACCGAGCTGTTCAAGGGCATGGCCCTGACCGGCCGGCACTTCCTATCCCGCAAAATCACAGTGCAGTTTCCGGAGGAGAAGACGCCGCTGTCGCCGCGTTTCCGCGGGCTACATGCGCTGCGCCGGTATGAGAACGGCGAGGAACGCTGCATCGCCTGCAAGCTGTGTGAAGCCGTCTGTCCGGCACTGGCGATCACCATCGAATCGGATATTCGAGACGACGGCACGCGGCGTACCAAGCGGTATGACATCGACTTGACCAAGTGCATCTTCTGCGGCTTCTGTGAGGAAAGCTGCCCAGTCGATTCCATCGTCGAGACGCACATCCTGGAGTACCACGGCGAAAAGCGGGGCGACCTGTACTTCACCAAGGACATGTTGCTTGCGGTCGGCGACCGCTATGAAAAGGAAATCGCGGCCAACAAGGAGGCTGACGCCCGCTATCGCTGAGGCCTGGCCTTGGCGAGCGGCCCGCTGGACCTCGGCGGGCCGGGCGCTTATGAACATGCAGACCATCACTGCGCTCTTCTACGTCTTTTCGGCTGTGCTGCTGATCGCCTCGTTCCGGGTAATTACTGCGCGCAGCCCCGTGTACGCGGCTCTCTATCTTGTGCTGGCCTTCTTCTCGGCCGCGTGCGTCTGGATGCTGCTGCGTGCCGAATTCCTGGCCATCGCGCTCGTGCTGGTCTATGTGGGCGCGGTCATGGTGCTGTTCCTCTTTGTCGTGATGATGCTTGACTTCAACACCGACACCCTTCGCGAGGGTTTCTGGAAGCACTTCCCGGTGGCCCTGCTGGTGGGTGTGGTGATTGTTCTGGAGATGGCGATCGTGCTCATGCCCGGGTTCGACGTGCGCAGTGCACCGACGCCGGAGCCCGCTGTCGTGGAGCTGGGAAACACCAAGGTGCTGGGCATCGAGATCTACACAAAGTACCTCTACCCGCTGCAGATCGCGGCCGTGTTGCTGTTGGTGGCGATCATCGCCGCCATCGCGCTCACTCTTCGGCGCCGCAAGGATTCAAAGTACATCGACCCGGCGAAGCAGGTGAGGGCAAGGAAAGAGGGCCGCGTGCGCATTGTGAAGATGCCACCGGTTGTGGATGTGCCGCAGACGGCGGCGTCGGCAACCGGGGAGCAGAAGTGATGGGAACCATCGGCTTGGGCCACTACCTCTCACTGGGGGCAGTGCTCTTCGCGCTGGCTGTCATTGGCATCTTTCTCAATCGCAAGAATTTGATCGTCCTGCTGATGTGCATTGAGCTGATGCTGTTGGCGGTGAACATGAACTTTGTCGCCTTCTCGCACTACTTGGGCGATATGGCTGGTCAGGTGTTCGTCTTTTTCATCCTCACCGTGGCTGCGGCCGAATCGGCCATCGGCCTAGCAATACTCGTTGTGTTGTTTCGCAACAGGGCGACCATCAACGTCGACGAGCTCGATGCTCTCAAGGGCTGAGTCAGGGACGCTGGAAGACAAGAAATGGCTGCAGAACTGTCCCACAACATGCTCCTGTTGATCCCGCTCGCGCCGCTCGCCGGAGCTGTGATCGCGGGTTTCTTTGGCAAGGCTGTCGGCCGTCGTGGTGCACATATGGCCACGATCCTCGGCGTGCTCGTGTCGTTCATCCTCTCGGCCTTGGTGCTGAAGGCGGTGGCGTTCGACGGCGCACGGTTCAATGAGACCGTGTACGAGTGGATGGTGATTGGCGGTCTCAAGATGGAGGTCGGTTTCCTCATCGATGGCCTCTCAGCCATGATGATGTCGGTGGTCACCTTCGTGTCGTTGATGGTGCACATCTACACGATCGGCTACATGGCCGACGACCCGGGCTATCAGCGCTTCTTCTCGTACATCTCGCTGTTCACTTTCTCGATGTTGATGCTCGTGATGAGCAACAACTTCTTGCAGCTGTTCTTCGGCTGGGAAGCGGTCGGTCTGGTGTCGTACCTGCTGATCGGCTTCTGGTATACGAAACCTTCGGCGGTTTTCGCCAACCTGAAGGCCTTCCTTGTGAACCGGGTGGGCGATTTCGGGTTCATTCTCGGCATAGGTCTCATCGCGGCCTACGCCGGCACGCTGAACTACAGCGAAACTTTCATCCGCGCCGATGAGTTGGCGAAGATGTCTTTCCCCGGCAGCGATTGGATGTTGGTCACGGTAATTTGCATTTGCTTGTTCATCGGTGCGATGGGTAAGAGTGCGCAGTTCCCGCTGCACGTGTGGTTGCCTGATTCCATGGAAGGTCCGACCCCGATTTCCGCGCTGATTCATGCGGCGACCATGGTGACGGCGGGCATCTTCATGGTGTCACGCATGTCGCCGCTCTTCGAATTGTCGGATACCGCGCTCAGCTTCGTGATGGTCGTGGGCGCGATCACGGCGCTATTCATGGGTTTCCTGGGCATTATCCAGAACGACATCAAGCGCGTGGTGGCATATTCCACGCTGTCTCAGCTGGGCTACATGACGGTGGCGCTCGGCACCTCGGCGTACTCGGTGGCCGTCTTCCACCTGATGACCCACGCATTCTTCAAGGCACTGCTTTTCCTGGCTGCCGGTTCCGTGATCATCGGCATGCACCACGATCAGGACATCCGCAACATGGGGGGGCTACGCAAGTACATGCCCATCACCTGGATCACCTCGTTGCTGGGATCGCTGGCTCTGATCGGTACACCGTTCTTCGCAGGGTTCTACTCGAAGGACAGCATCATCCTAGCTACGCAGGCAAGTCATCTCTCGGGGTCCGGTTTCGCCTACTTTGCCGTAGTCGCAGGTGTCTTCGTGACCGCGTTCTACTCGTTCCGCATGTACTTCCTGGTCTTCCACGGCAAGGAGCATTTCCACCACAAGCCGTTCCCGCCAGAAACCGACGATGCGCACCACGAGGCGCATGGTGACGAGAAGCACAGTCCGCACGAGTCGTCGTGGGTGGTGACCCTTCCGCTGGTGCTGCTGGCGATCCCGTCAGTGGCGATTGGTTTCATGACCATCGAGCCCATATTGTTCGGAGAGTTTTTCAAGGACGCAGTCGTTGTCGACGTCACCAAGCACCCCGGTATGGAGTACTTGGCCGAGGAGTTCCATGGCGCTATCGCCATGGGGCTGCACGGCCTCACTTCGCTGCCGTTCTGGCTCGCAACCGCGGGCGTCGCGCTGGCTTACTTGTTCTACTTGGTGAAGCCGGAAATCCCAGCCGCCATCAAGGCACGCTTCGGCTTCCTGTATCGCCTGCTCGAGAACAAGTACTACATGGACTGGATCAACGAGCATGTTTTTGCTCGTGCAGCGCGCGTCATGGGGCAGGGCCTGTGGAAAGGTGGGGACGTTGCCCTGATCGACGGCGCGGTCATCAATGGTTCGGCCAGGGCGGTGGGCGGCGTGGCCTCGGCGGTGAGGCTCGTACAGAGCGGGTATCTATATTGGTATGCGCTGGTCATGATTCTCGGCGTGCTCAGCTTGCTGACTTGGCGACTGTGGCCATCGCTGCGTGCGGTGCTGACCGGGTTCTGAAGGCTCGAGGAGAACGAGAACATGGGTGTACTGAGCCTTGCCATTTGGCTGCCTGTCGTCGTGGGCAGCTTGCTTCTGGCGATCGGTCGCGATGAGCATGCGAACAGCGTCCGTTGGACCGCGTTTTTGGGGGCGTTCGCCGGCCTTGTTGTCACTCTCCCGCTGGTGACCGGTTTCGATGCCGGGAGTGCCGGGATGCAGTTCGAAGAGAGCCTGTCCTGGATCGAGCGGTTCAACGTGCGCTACCACTTGGGCGTAGACGGTCTGTCGCTGTGGTTCGTGCCGCTGACTGCCTTCATCACGGTCATCGTGGTGATCTCGGCTTGGCAGGTCATCGAGGAGCGGGTGAACCAGTACATGGGTGCCTTCCTGATCCTGTCGGGTCTCATGATTGGTGTATTCACGGCGCTGGACGGCCTGCTGTTCTATGTGTTTTTCGAGGCCACGCTCATACCGATGTACATCATCATCGGCGTTTGGGGCGGACCCCGGCGCGTGTACGCGGCGTTCAAGTTCTTCCTGTACACGCTGGCCGGCTCCCTGCTCATGCTGGTGGCGCTGATCTACTTGTACTACAAGTCAGGCGGTAGCTTCGACATACTCCAGTGGCACCGGCTGCCCCTGTCGATGCCAGCTCAGACGCTGCTCTTCTTTGCCTTCTTCGCAGCCTTCTCGGTGAAAGTGCCCATGTGGCCTGTGCACACATGGCTGCCCGACGCCCACGTCGAGGCGCCTACCGGCGGCTCGGTAGTGCTGGCTGCCATCATGCTGAAGCTCGGCGCTTATGGCTTCCTGCGATTCTCATTGCCGATCACTCCCGACGCTTCGAAGGAGTACGCGTGGTTCGTGATCGCGCTGTCGTTGATCGCGGTTCTGTACATTGGCCTGGTGGCCCTGGTGCAGCAGGACATGAAGAAGCTGGTGGCGTACTCGTCCATCGCGCACATGGGTTTCGTGACTCTGGGCTTCTTCATCTTCAATGACCTCGGCATTGCCGGTGGCATCGTGCAGATGATTTCCCACGGGTTCATCTCCGGCGCGATGTTCCTATGCATCGGGGTACTCTACGACCGCCTGCACTCGCGTGAGATCGCGAGCTACGGTGGAGTGGTCAACACGATGCCCAGGTTTGCCGCCTTGGCTGTCTTCTTCGGTATGGCCAATTGCGGGCTGCCGGCGACAAGCGGCTTCGTCGGCGAATGGATGGTCATTCTCGGTACGACCAAGGTCAGCTTCTGGCTCGCGCTGCTGGCAGCGACGACGCTTGTGTTTGGGGCAGCCTATACGCTCTGGATGGTCAAGCGCGTGTACTTCGGCCCGGTTGCCAACGAGAACGTGCGCGGCCTCGTCGATGTCAACCTGCGCGAATTCGTCATGCTGTCGCTGCTCGCCGTGGCGGTGCTGTGGATGGGTGTGTACCCCAAGCCGTTCACCGACCCGGTGCAGGCTTCCGTGACTCAGCTACTCCAGCACGTCTCGGTGTCCAAGCTCAACTGAACACATCATGAACTGGTTCGCCGTCCTTCCCGAGATCGTGCTGCTGACGTTGGCTTGCTTGGTGGCCTTGGTCGACTTGTGGGTCATTGATGCGCGGCGCACGCCCACGTACTGGCTCACGCAGGCTTCGCTTGCTGTTGTGGCGCTCATGCACCTGTGGTACTTCGACCAGGGGCTCACCACTTACGCAATGCAGCGTATGGTGGTTGCTGATCCCATGGGTCACTTGCTGGGTTTCTTTGCCAGCATCGCGATGATCGTTACGCTGGCCTATGCCCGGCCCTATGCCGCAAGCCGCGAAATGCTCAAGGGCGAACTGTTCACCCTGGCGATGTTCTCGCTGCTAGGGATCCTCGTGATGCTGTCGGCCAACAATTTCCTGGTGATCTACCTCGGCCTGGAACTGATGAGCCTGTCGCTGTATGCGCTGACTGCCATGCGGCGCGACAACCTCAACGCCACCGAGGCGTCAATGAAGTATTTCGTGCTCGGGGCACTGGCCAGCGGCTTCCTGCTGTACGGCTTGTCGATGATGTACGGTGCCACCGGGTCACTCGAAATCGGTGAAGTGTTCAAGGCTATCGGGACCGGTCAGATCAACAAATCCGTGCTGGTGTTTGGCGTGGTATTTGTTGTTGCCGGCCTGGGCTTCAAGCTAGGTGTCGTGCCCTTTCACATGTGGGTGCCTGATGTATACCAGGGCGCGCCGACGGCGGTCACGCTGCTGATTGGCGGCGCACCCGAATTCGCCGCCTTCGCCATTGCGATCCGGTTGCTGGTGGAGGGCATGCTGGGGCTGGCGGTCGACTGGCAGCAAATGCTGGTGGTGCTGTCCGTCAGTTCTCTTGTTCTGGGCAACTTCGCAGCGATTGCGCAGACGAATCTCAAGCGCATGCTGGCCTACTCTACGATCAGCCAGATGGGCTTCATGCTGTTGGGTCTGTGCTCGGGAGTGGTGAACAACAATACGCTTTCGGCCGCCAACGCGTACAGCTCGGCGATGTTCTACATCGTCACCTATGTGCTCACCACACTGGGCACCTTTGGCGTCATCATGCTGTTAGCAAGGCAAGGCTTCGAGTCAGAGCACATCGATGACTTCAAGGGTCTTGCCAAGCGCAGCCCGTGGTATGCAGCGGTGATGGCCATCTTCATGTTTTCGCTCGCAGGCATTCCGCCGACCGTAGGCTTCTACGCAAAGCTTGCGGTGCTTCAAGCATTGGTGTCCACCAACGTTGAGGGCTACATCTGGCTGGCGGTGATCGCTGTGCTGCTCTCGCTTGTGGGTGCGTTCTACTACATCAGGCTCGTCAAGGTGATGTACTTCGACGAACCTGTTGAGAGCGCCGCCATCGTGGCAGGGGGTGATGTACGAGCACTGCTGTCGATCAACGGAGCTGCGGTACTGCTTTTCGGCATTCTGCCGGGCGGACTGATGGCGCTCTGCGCCGAAGCGATCGTGAAGGCCCTCGCCACCTGAGGGCCTGGTCATCTGATGTCGTCTTCGGCCGCGGTTTGGCTGGTAATTTTGGTTTCCGTGCTCGCCGCCAATCTGCCATTTCTCACCGAGCGTTTGTTCATCGTCGGGCCTAGGTGCGACGCCAAGCCGCTGGTTTGGCGCTTGCTGGAGCTGCTGGTGCTTTGGGGACTGACGTTGGCGATCGGCTTTGCGCTGGAGGCACGCATCGGTCAGTGGCAACCGCAGGGGTGGGAGTTCTATGCAGCATTCGGCTGCCTGTTTCTTACGCTCGGGTTCCCGGGCTTTGTATGGCGCTATCTTCGGCGCCGATAGGTGAGCCATGAGCCACAATCAACCCGAGGGCGAAGCGCACCTGCGAGAAGAATTGGTCTCGGGTGAGCAGGTCTTTGCAGGGCGCTTGCTCGACGTCCGCCGGGATACGGTGCGCTTGCCGAACGGGCAGGTAGCTACTCGCGAGTACATCGTTCACCCAGGGGCGGTCATGGTCGTGCCGATCCTGGAGGATGGTCGCCTTGTAGTGGAGCGCCAGTACCGCTACCCGATGGGCCGAGTGATGCTTGAGTTTCCGGCCGGCAAGCTGGAGCACGGTGAGCCCGCGCTTCGCTGCGCAGTGCGTGAACTCGCCGAGGAAACGGGTTACCAAGCCCTTGCTTGGGCGCGTGCCGGAGTGCTGCACAACGCGATTGCGTACTCCAGCGAGGGCATCGAGGTGTGGTTCGCCCGTGACTTGGTCGCTGGTACCCGTGGCCTGGACGACGAGGAGTTCCTGGAGGTCTCGATCGCGTCTCTGCAGGAACTGATGGCACTCGCCCAGCGCGGAGAAATCACGGACGCCAAGACATTGGTCGGACTGCTATGGCTCCAGAACTGGCGTGAAGGCCGATGGCCCCTCGAGTGGGGGCCACTGCCTTGAAGTCTTGATGGTCATAATGCAGACATGAAGGTGCTCGACCTCCGTTGCTCGCATGATCATCGTTTCGAGGGCTGGTTCGGTTCGGAGGATGACTTCATTTTGCAGGGGCGGCGAGGGTTCCTCGAATGTCCCCTATGCGGCGACAGGGCCATCTCCCGGGTTCCGTCGGCCCCACGACTGAACGTGTTGGGTGCCCGGGACCCGGCGTCCAAACAAGAGTCACCCGGCGTTGATGCATCCACTGCATCGGCAGTGAGCCATACGATGCCGGCGGTGTGGTTGCGCGCGGTGCAGCATGTTCTTGCGCACACCATTGACGTCGGTGACCGTTTCGCCGATGAGGCTCGCCGAATTCACTATGGCGAGGCGGACGAGCGTCCCATCCGAGGGCAGGCTACTCAGGAAGAGGCTGAGGCACTGCGTGACGAGGGGATCGAGGTGGTGGCCTTGCCCCTGCCGGCTGCCCTCAAGGGGCCTGTGCAGTAGCTACGCAGCGATCGCTACAACACGCGGCCCGGGTTGAGGAGGCCGTTCGGATCCAGGGCCTGCTTGATGGCGCGCATGAGTGCCAGCGCCACTGGTGACTTGCGGCGGGTCAGTTCATCGCGCTTGAGCACACCGATGCCGTGTTCGGCCGAGATGGATCCGCCGTGGGCCACTACGGCGTCGTACACGATGCCATTCACAGCCGTTTCGTTCTCCCGCAAGAAGTCTGCTGGACTTGCGTCTTCAGGTGCCTGCACGTTGTAGTGCAGGTTGCCATCGCCGAGATGTCCGAAACTTACGAGGCGTGCACCGGGGAAGACGCGGGCGAGCGCAGCGTTGGTGCTTTCCACGAAACGAGGGATATGCGACACCGGGAGCGCGATGTCGTGCTTGATGTTCAGGCCTTCCTCAGCCTGCGCAAGCGGGATGGATTCGCGTAGGTGCCACATCGCGTGCGATTGCTCCAGATTGCCCGCGATGGCAGCGTCCGTGATGAGCTCATCCTCCAGCGCGGATTCGAGCAAAGCTTCGAACATCGTTCGGGCATGTGACTCGCTCTCGGCGTCCGACTGCTCGATCAGCACGGTCCATGGCGAGGGTGACAGCGGTTGCGGCAAGTGGGGGAAATGCTTGCGCACCAGGTTCAACGAAAACTCGCTCATCACCTCGAACCCGGTGAGGCCTGACGCTAGCCGAGCCTGCGCGACTTGCAGCAGACGGACGGCCAACTCCATGGAGGGCAGGGCGGCCAGTGCAGTCATCTTCGCCGCAGGTCGCGGAAAGAGCTTGAGCGTGGCGCCTGTGATGATGCCGAGAGTGCCCTCGCTGCCGATAAACACATCGCGCAGGTCGTATCCCGTGTTGTCCTTGCGCAAGCCGGACAAGCCATCCCAGATCTCGCCGGATGCTGTGACGACCTCGAGCCCCAGACACAAGTCGCGCGCATTGCCGTAGCGCAGTACCTGTGTGCCACCGGCATTGGTAGACAGGTTTCCGCCGATCGTGCAGCTCCCCTCGGCCCCGAGACTCAGGGGGAAGAGCAGACCCTCGGACGCGGCTTGCTCCTGCACGGTCTGGAGGATGCAGCCGGCATCGACAGTCATGGCAAGGTTGGCCGCGTCAATCTCTCGGATGAGGTTCATGCGTGCGAGGCTGAGCACAACCTGCGTACCGCTGGCGTCGGGCACCGAACCACCCACCAGTCCTGTGTTGCCGCCTTGCGCCACGACAGGCACTCTGTTGCGCGAGCAGGTGAGCACGACCGCGGCGACCTCTGCCGTGGAGGCAGGTCGTACTACCGCCCGCGCTCGGCCCCGATAGCGCTTGCGCCAGTCCAGTTCCCACGCGGAAAGGTCTCCGTCGTGCAGCACGTTCCGTTCGCCAACGGCTCGGCGCAGTTCATCCAGCAAGGTGCTCATGGAGGGTTGACTCTCGATGCATGTCGAAGCTCCAACGGCGCATGCGGTTCAGGCTGGCACCTGCCTGGCGTGCCGCAGCCGATACCGCACATGCAATGCACAGGCGGTGAACAGCGACAGCGCGAGCAGGGCTTCGGTTGCGGCAAGTGGCACGCTGGAGCCGCGGTCGCTGGTGGCGCGAACCATGCCCTCGGCAACGTAGAGCCACGCGAGCAGGCTGACCCAGCGATAGGTGTACAGCCGCATCTTGAGCAGGCCCGCCAACGGCACCGCGAGCGGCAAGACCTTGATGGCCAGCGTGCCCCGTCCGGTGGGCGCGAGCCACAACTCCCATGCGAGGCCGAGCGCGATGAGCGCGAGGACGCTGACCACTGCCGCGGCGCGTGTGCGGCGCGCTGCAGCGTGCGGAGCAGGCAGGGTAGGGGAGGAAAGCATTGCTGGCATCATAGCCAGCGATGAATCGCCCCACGATGATCCTCCGCGCGACGTGGCGGGAGCAGGTCGCAAGGCTGGTGCACACGCTGCAGGCCTGGCCTTGGCGTGAGACCCTCGAGACTCTGCGGCAGCGCTTCCGTGAAGATCGGCTGGGCGTCACGGCCAGCAGCCTGACGTTCACCACGCTCATCTCGCTGGTGCCCTTGCTCACGGTGATGCTGGCCGTGTTCTCCGCCTTTCCCATGTTTGCCGCGTTCCAGAGTGCGGTGGAGAAGTACTTCCTGCAGTCGCTGGTTCCCGCCTCGATTGCCAAGCCGGTGCTGGCGGCGCTGACCCAGTTCGCGAACAAGGCGAACCGGCTGGGCACGGCAGGCCTAGTCGCGCTGCTGGTTACCGCGATCGCGCTGATGCTGACGATCGACCGCACGCTCAACGCCATCTGGCGTGTGCGCACGCCGCGGCCCATCGCGCAGCGGGTGCTGGTGTACTGGGCGGCCGTGACGCTCGGGCCCTTGCTGCTGGGTGCGAGTCTCAGCCTCACGTCCTATGCGCTGAATGCCACGCAAGGTGTGCTCGGCGCCATGCCCGGCGGGGTGAAGTTTTTGCTCAGCATCGTGGTGTTCATGCTGCTGGCACTGGGCATGGCGGGGCTGTTCCACTACGTGCCCAACACCACCGTGCGCTGGCGGCACGCGCTCACGGGCGGTGTGTTTGTGGCGGCGGGCTTCGAGGTCGCCAAGCGCGTGCTGGGCTGGTACCTCGGTGTAATGCCAAGTTACTCCATGGTGTACGGGGCATTTGCCACGCTGCCGATCTTCCTGGTCTGGCTCTATCTCGGCTGGGTGATCGTGCTGCTGGGTGCAGTGATTGCCGCGTATGCGCCCAGCCTGCAGATGCGGGTGGTGCGGCTTCCCGATATCCCGGGCGCACGTTTCCGTCTCGGGGTGGCCATTGTGCGTGCGCTGGCGCGCGCGCGGCATACATCGGCGCACGGACTGAGCCTCGTCGATCTGGCCGAAGGGCTGCGCACCGACCCGCTGCAGATCGAGCCCATCCTGGAGACGCTGCTCGCGATCGACTGGGCGGGAAGGCTCGACGAGGCGGGTGCGCAGCGGTATGTGTTGTTGTGCGACCCGGCAGAAACCAAGGCGGCGCCGCTGCTGGCCCACCTGCTGCTCGAACCGGGGATGGTGCTGCGCAGTTTCTGGGAGCGAGCGGGCTTCGGCGAGCTGATGCTGCGCGAGCTCATCGAGGACTGACGCTCGTCCGCGCGGTGGCTATGTCCGCCGCGCCGGTGTGCGAGGCGCTCGCTGCGGCGCGCAGTCGCTGCAGCGGCCGTACAGCGTGAGGTCGTGGTCCTCCACAGTGAAGCCGCGGGGGGCCAGGCGCGAGAGGTCGCCCGGGCAGGCATGGACGTCGAAGACGCGCTGGCAACGCGTGCACTGGAAGTGATGGTGATGGTGATGGCCCGCGAGTTCATAGCGCGGGTTCTCGCCGGGCAGGTGGACGGCCTGCAGCTCGCCGTCTTCCACGAGCGACTTGAGATTGCGGTAGACGGTGGCGATGCCGAGTCCGGGGGCGTCGCGTTGCGCATGCTCCAGCACCTCCTGCGGCAGCAAGGGCCTTTCGGCCTGAGCGATGGCGTCGCGGATGGCCGACCGCTGGCGGGTGTTGCGTTCCATGCGAGGAGGGTAGCGGAAAGTCCGTTATGTAGTGATAATGCGTTCTCATTATTGAGGTTCAGGGAACAAGTCTCACATGCATGCACGACGCCTGCCCGTCACCGTGATTTCCGGCTTTTTGGGTGCCGGCAAGACGACGCTGCTCAATCACGTGCTCGCGAACCGCCAGGGCCTGCGTGTGGCCGTGATCGTGAACGACATGAGCGAGGTGAACATCGATGCCTCGTTGGTGGAGCACGGCGCCCGCAACGCGGGAGCCGCGCTGTCGCGCACCGAGGAGAAGATGGTTGAAATGAGCAACGGCTGCATCTGCTGCACCTTGCGCGAGGACCTGCTGAAGGAGGTGCGCAAGCTGGCCGCGGAGGGCCGCTTCGACTACCTGCTCATCGAGTCCACGGGCATCGGCGAGCCCATGCCGGTGGCGGCCACCTTCGACTTCACCACCGAGCAGGGGGAGTCGCTCAACGATGTGGCGCGCATCGACACCATGGTGACCGTGGTCGATGCGTTCAACCTGCTGGCCGATTACAGCAGCGTCGACCTGCTCAGCCAGCGGGGGGACGCAGCCGGTGAGCAGGATGGGCGCACGCTGGCGGCGCTGCTGGCCGAGCAGATCGAGTTTGCCGATGTGGTGGTCATCAACAAGATCGACAAGGTCGATGAATCAAGGCGCCACGAGGTGACGGCGGTGGTGAAGGCGCTCAATCCGGTGGCGGAGATCGTCGAGGCCGATCACGGCAGAGTGCCGTTGGACAAGATCCTCGGCACGGGCAAGTTCGATCTCGAGCGCGCGAGCGACATGGCGGGATGGGCGCGTGAACTCGAAGGGGTTCACACGCCGGAGACCGATACGTATGGCATCACGAGCTTCGTGCTGAGAAGCAGGCAGCCTTTGCACCCGTGGCGCTACTCCAGCTTCATGGCGGGGTCGCTGTCCGGCCTTCTGCGCGCGAAGGGATATGTATGGCTCGCCAGCCGACCTGAGTGGGTGGTGAGCAGTTCGCGTGCGGGCCCGGCGGCCACGCACGAGCCGGTGGGCCGCTGGTGGGCGGCCGCACCCCGTAGCCGCTGGCCCGAGGCCGGCACGCCCGAACGCGAGGCCATCGACGCGAACTGGAAGGAGCCCTACGGCGATCGGCTGAACGAGGTGGTTTTCATCGGACGGAACATGGACCGCGCGGCGATCGAGCAGGCGTGGAAAGCCGCGCACCTCAACCACACGGAGAGCCGCAAGGGGATGAAAGGATGGGCGCAGCTGCCCGATCCATTCCCGCAGTGGCAAGCGATCGCCGAGGCCGAGCCGACCTGACGGGCGCGCTTCCCGTCTTTCCCACCTTCGAAACGGCGCGCCGATTGCGCGCCAGCAAATGCCTGCCGGACACGCCGGCGGGCCTTCCCACGCTGCCCGTGCTCAACCGACTGCATCCCCTTGTGGCCACTCTCATCACCGCTCACGCCGCGCACGCGGGGGCCGAGGAGGAAGGGTCCTCGCAACCGAACCGTCTGGAGACCGTCGTGGTGACCGCCACGCGTTCCAGCATCGACCTGTCCGACGCGCCGGCGAGCGTGACGCTCGTTTCGCGCGAGGCCATCGAGCAGCGCAACGTGTCGCGCATCACCGATGCGCTGCAGACTGTTCCCGGGCTCTCCATGGGGCGCGGCGAGAACGGCCAGAGCAACTCGTTCGAAGGCGGCTTCTCGCTGCGCGGGATGGAAACCCGGCGCACGCTCGTGCTGCTCGACGGCCTGCAGCCGTTGCAGAGCGGCAGCTCGCAAGGCGTGAACTGGCTTACCGTGTTTCCCGACGACGTCGAGCGTGTCGAGGTGGTGAGCGGGCCCTTTGCTGCCCTGTACGGCAGCAATGCGATGGGCGGCGTGATCAACATCATCAGCAAGCGACCGGATCGCGACGAGACTACCTTGCGCGGCAAGGTCGGGTTCCGCGATGCGGCCGGGCAGGACACCAGCGTCTACCTCCGTCGGGCACTGGCCCATGGGCTCGGCATCGCGGCCGGCGTGTCCCTGGTGGACCGTGACGGCTACGTGAGCGAGCGGACGGTTCGAACGCCGACCATGGGCCCGCCTGGCACGCCAGTCACCGGCGCGATCCCGACGACGACGCGAGATGGGACGCCAGCCTACATTGTTGGCGATCGCGGCCGGCAGCCGTGGACGCAACAGCATGCTCTGCTGCGCCTGAGCTGGCAGGCCACGGAGCGAGATCGGCTCCAGGCGGGGGTGGCGCGAGCCGAAGCACGCCAGGGCTTCGAGCGATACAACACCTACCTGGTCGATGCGGCCGGTGCGCCGGTGTCCAGCGGCATCCTGGGCATCAACGGGCAGCGGGTGACGCTTTCCGAGACGCAGTTCGTGGGCAGCACGCCCCTGGTACAGGACAGCACGCGCGTGTTCGCTGGCTATGCACGCGAGCTCGATGGTGGTGGTGAGTTCAAGGCAGAGGTATCGCGCATCCGTCGCGGCTTCACCTTTCCGACCGCGGGACCGAACGCGAGCTGGGACAGCGGGCCAGGCTCCCTGACCGACTCGCCGGATGCCACGCTGGACGCGGTGACCACGTGGGGTCTGCCCGTGGGCCAGCGCCACTTTGTGATCGCGGGCCTGTCTTTGCACCGCGATACCGCCGAGCGACGCAGCTACACGCTCACCGACTGGCGAGATGCAGACAGCCGCACCTCGGTGAACAACGGCTACGACGCCCGCACGTCCACGACCTCGGCTTTCCTGCAGGACGAGTTCCGCGCCGGCGCTAACTGGACCTTGTATGCAGGGGCACGCCTGGACCGATGGGAGACCCGCGGCCGGTTCTTCCAGAACACTGCGCCGAGCGTCGAGACGACCTATCCCGAACGCGGCGACACCGCGTTCAACCCCAAGTTGTCTGCCGTGTACAAGGTGGCGCCGTCGGTCACGTTGCATGCGTCGTGGGGCAAGGCCTTCCGTGCGCCATCCAACCTGGATCTGTACTCGACAACGGTGCAAGGCAGCTCCATCTCGCCCACCGGCCGGCTCACGATCCAGGGCGATCCCGAGCTGCGGCCCGAACACGCGAACGGCTGGGAGCTGGGCGGCGAGTGGCGTGCCGCAACCTGGCTCAGAGCCGGTGCGGCGGTCTATAAGACGCGGCTGACCGATCTCATCTACGCCAAGCAGGTGGATCTGTCGCTCACGCAGCGCATCAACGCCGGCAAGGCCCGTTCGCAGGGCGTCGAGCTCACGCTGCAGGCGCGGCCGCTGCGCTGGCTGGAGGCGGTGGCCCACGCGTCGTGGATCGACACCGAAGTTCTCGCGAACGAGGCCGACCCGGGCAGCGTGGGCAAGCGGCTGACACAAGTGCCCCAGCGTCTGTCCTACCTGGGGCTGATCGCAACGCAGGGCGCATGGTCAGCCACGCTGGAGGCTCGCTATGCGGGCCGCACGTACGCCACCGCGCAAAACACCGACACCGTTCACGGCGTGCCCGGCAGCAGCGATCCGGTCACCATGGTTCATGCCCGAATGGGCCTGCGGCTGAGCGAGCAGGCGCGCATCGCGATGTCGGTCAACAACGTGTTCGACCGCGTGCAGTACACCTTCGCCCAGCTGCCCCGGCGCAGCGTCACGGGCGAACTGGTGCTGAGCTTCTGAGGGCCGATGCTTCCCCGGTTAACTATGTCGAGGTTCACCGTGTCATGTGCGCGTCGCTGGGCGGCGATTCTGCTCGCGACCGCGGCTGTGCTCCCCGCACAGGCGAGCGCGCCGAAGATCGTCATCGTGCCCGGCGATCCGGCACTGCCTGCCTTGGTGAAGGCCATTGCCATCGTGCAGGGAGAACCTGCCTTCGCCGGCGTGCGGTTCCAGGTGGTGCCCCAGGCGCTGATTGACGACCGTGATGTGGCGGCCCTGGCCGATGCCAGTGTGGTCGTGGCGCGGCACATGCTCGGAAGCGTTGCCGATCGTCTCGGCCCGGCGTTGCAGGGCTTGAGGGCTCGCGGCGTGCCGCTCTACGGCGCGGGCTCGAACGCCGATGCCTCGGCGAAGCTGGGGCTCAAGGAAGACGCCACGCTGCAGGCCTATCTCGAAGCCGGCGGCGTGGCGAACATGGCTTCGATGCTGCGCTACGTGGTGGCGCGCGACCTGAAGCGACCTGCACAGGCGCAGCCGCCGCTGGCCCTGCCGCAGGCCGCGCTGTGGCTGCCCGATACCGGTGAGCTGCACGAGAGATTCGCTGACTACGTTGCCGCATATGAACGCCGTCACCCGGGCCGCGAGGCATGGCCGTGGGTGGGTGTCGTCGTGCACCGGGGGCAGGTGCTCGAGGGGAGTGACGAAACGGTGCAGGCCGTCGTGCAGGCGCTGGCCGAGCGCAAGCTGCGCGCCGCGGTGGTCTTCGGCTTTCCATCGGCCGTGCCCGTCGAGCGTTTCCTGCTGGATGCGCGCGGCCAGCCGCAGGTGTCGGCCGTTGCCGCCTTGGGCATGAAGCTGGGCAACGTGCCGGACAAGATCGTGCCGGTGCTGCAGAAGCTCGACGTGCCGCTGGTCAACGCCATCACGCTGTACAAGGCCAGCCGAGCGGAGTGGGAAGCGTCGCCTCAGGGACTGGACCTGGCCGAACGCTCCTGGCAGATTGCCGGGGCGGAGTTCGCCGGCATGGTGGCGCCCACGGTCATCGCCACCAAGGAGCGCCGGCAGGATGCCGCGACCGGGCTCAGCTACGTGGCCGAGGTGCCGGTGCCCGAGCGCATGCAACGGCTGGCTGACCGGGTGCAAGCCCTGGTGGCACTGCGCACCCTGCCCGATCGCGAGAAGCGCATCGCGCTCATCTACTACAACGCGCCGCCCGGCAACCACAACATCGGTGCGTCGTACCTCAACGTGATGCCTCGCTCGCTGTGGCAGATCCTGGAGCGCTTGCGCGCCGAGGGCTACGACACCCGGGGCCAGCCGGACAACGAGGACCGGCTGCACGCCGAGCTCACTGCCCGCGCCGTCAACATCGACGCTGCCTCGCCGGGAGCCCTCGCCAAGCTCGTGGCCGAGGGGCAGGCCGTGCTGTGGCCCGTCGCGCGGTATCGCGAGTGGTTCGACCGGCTGCCGGCGAAGCTGCGCGAGCCCATGCTCCAGGCCTGGGGATCGCCCGAGTCCTTTGAGCCCATGGTGTGGCGCGACCGGCGCGGCGAGCGCTACTTCGTGTTTCCGGTGCAGCGCTACGGCAAGCTGCTGTTCGCCGCGCAGCCCGCACGCGGATGGGGTGACGTGAAGGCGCAGTACCACGACACGGCCTTGCCGCCGCACCACCAGTACCTGGCTTTCTACCTGTGGCTACAGCACGAGTACGGTGCGCATGCCATGGTGCATGTAGGCACGCATGGCACGCACGAGTGGCTGTCGGGCAAGGAGGTCGGTTTCACTGAAGCCGACCCCGGGGAGATCATCGTCGGCGCAGTGCCCCAGGTGTACCCGTACATCGTCGATGTGGTCGGCGAAGGCCTGCAGGCCAAGCGCCGAGGCATGGCGGCGCTGGTGTCCCACATGACGCCGCCCTTCAGCATCGCGGGGGTGGATCCGGAGCTGGCGGCGCTGCGCGGCCTGCTGGACGACTACGGCGTCGCGCAGCAGAAGAGCGAGAGCGCCGCGGCGGCGACCCTGGCCGACATCCAGGCCAAGGCGGCCCGCATGGGCGTGCTCAAGGACCTCGGCTTGACCACGCTGCGCGGTGAGGAAGATGTCGAGGCGCTGCAGCACCATTTGGAAGAGATCGGGCAGGCGCATAGCCCCATGGGCTTGCACACCTTCGGCGTGGCGCCGCCCGCGGAGCTGCGCGATTCCACCGCCCGAGCCATCGTGGCGCGGCAGGGCGAGCTGAGCGAGGAAGAGCGTACCCGGCGGGAGCGTGAGCTGAGCGCGCTCATGGCGCGCAATGCCGATGCGGAGCTCGATGCCCTCGTGGCTGCGCTCGCCGGCCGCTACGTGGCTGCCGGACCCGGTGGCGATCCGCTGCGCAACCCGGCGGCCTGGCCTACCGGGCGCAACCTGTACGGCTTCGATCCCGCACGGCTGCCGACGCCGGGGGTGTACGCGCAAGGCGAGCAGCTCGCCCAGGCGCTGGTCCACGCCCATCGCAAGAAGCACGGCCAGCCGCCACGCCGGCTGCTGTTCAACCTGTGGTCCAACGAGACCATGCGGCATGAGGGCGTGCTGGAGTCCCAGGTCCTCGCGCTGCTGGGCGTGAAGCCGGTATGGGACGGGTTTGGCCGGGTGACGGGCATCGAGGTGATTCCGCGAGCCGCATTGGGCCGGCCGAGGGTGGACGTGACCATCACGGCTTCCGGCCTGTACCGCGATTCGCTGCCCACGCTCATGCTGCTGCTCGATCGCGCGGTGAGCGCGGTGCGCCACATTGCCGAGTCGGACGAGCCGGACAACCCCGTGCGCCAGCACGCTGAGCGTGCCGAGAAGATCCTGCAGGCCCGTGGGGTGGACGCCGAGGAGGCGCGCCGCATCGCCGCTGTGCGGGTGTTCAGCCAGCCGCCCGGAGCGTACGGCGTGGGGCTCGACAACGTCATCATGGCGAGCAACACCTGGAGCCGCGAGGCGCAGGTCATCGACGTCTACTTCCGCCGCACCGGGCATCTGTTCGGCCAAGGGTTCTGGGGCCAGCCGCCGGCCTCGACTGGCGACGCTCCCTCGGGCACCGCCCTGGCGATCGACGCGTTCAAGATGGCGCTGGACGGCGTGCAGGCTGTGCTGCATTCGCGGGCGAGCAACCTTTACGGCACGCTGGACAACGACGACGTATTCCAGGCCGTCGGGGGCGCCTCCATGGCCGTCAGACAGGTGAGTGGCACCACGCCCGAAACGTTCATGCTCAACCTGGCCGATCCTCGTCGTGCGCGCCAGGAGACGCTGGACCAGTTCATGGGCCGCGAGATGCGCTCCCGCTACCTCAACCCGAAGTGGATCGACGCCATGCTCAAGGAAGGCTATGCCGGCGCGCGGTTCGTCCATCAGGTGGTCGACAACCTCTGGGGCTGGCAGGTCACTTCCCCGGAGATCGTGGATGCGGCGAAGTGGCAGGCCTTCTTCGAGACGTACGTGCAGGACAAGCACCGCCTGGACCTGCGCCGGCGCTTCCGCGAGGCGAAGAACCTGCTGGCCTACCAGGCACTGGTGGATCGCATGCTGGTGGCGGTGAACAAGGGCTACTGGGCCGCGCCGCCCGAAGTGGTAGCCGAGCTCGAACGGGTGAATCGCGAGGTGATGGCCGAGGCCGGTGTTGCGTGCCGGCGCGACAGCTGCAGCAGCGAGGCCATCTGGCGCGAGGCGCAGGCGCATGACCGCGCGCGGATGGCTGCAAGCCGCGGTGGCTACGGAATGGCGACAGCGGCCGACAGCAAGAGCGCCAGGGTCGCGATGCCAGTGGCTGCTGCCGCGCCGGCGATGCCGGTCACGCCGCCGCAGCCTGCGGCGACCGCGACTGGCGCCGTGCGCGGCCAGCAACTGCGCGAAGTGCCGCTTGCCGAGCAGGTCCAGCAGTTGATCTGGACTTACGGCGGTCTGCTTGCAAGCGTGCTGCTGGCCGGCGTCGGCTGGCAAGCCTGGCGCACCCGGCGCGATGCCGTGCCGCTTCCGATCCATCCTTCGAACATGAGCCCCGCCCGTGAACGCGCTTGAGTCCTTCCTCTACGAAACCTCGAAGTTTTTCCTCACGCCCGTGCTGGTCGCGCTGTGTCTGATGTTCCTGTACGCGCTTTTTGCGATGGGGACGCTGCTGTGCGACCTCGCCGCGCGCCGGTGGCTCGGCAGGATCCGCCAGCCCCTGGTGCGCTACAGGCTGAGACATCCCCGGGCCAATGACGAGATGGTCGAGCTGCACCTGATCAAGTTGCTGGAGCCCCTGCGCATCACCAGTCGCGTGGCCCCGATGCTTGGCCTGGTCGCGACGATGATTCCCATGGGGCCGGCGCTCGTATCGGTGGCCTCCGGCAACGCGCAAGGTATGGCCCAGAACCTGGTCGTCGCGTTCGCGGCCGTGATCGTGGCGCTCATGGCGGCGGCCATCGCCTACGTGGTGCTGTCCGTTCGGCGGCGCTGGCTCCTGGCCGAACTCAACTTGCTGCTCAACGGCTCGGCAGCCGTTTCCGAGGAGGGGCGTCGCCATGGCTAGCCGCCTGCTGTCGAACATCCTCGACGAGGAGGATGCCGACGATCCCATCCTCTCCGTGGTGAACCTCGTCGATGTGTTCCTCGTGGTCATCGCGGTGTTGCTCATCGCCGTGATGGAGAACCCGCTCAACCCCTTCGCGGCGCAGGATGCCGTGGTCATCCGCAACCCTGGGCAGCCGACGATGGAGATGCTCGTCAAGGAGGGCAAGGAGCTCAGGCACTACAAGAGCACCGGCCACATCGGCGAAGGGCAGGGCCGCAAGGCGGGGGTCGCCTACCGGCTGGCGGACGGCACCATGGTCTATGTGCCGGAAGATGCGGCCAGCCGCTGAGGCTCGTGTGGTGGCTCGCGGCCAGGGTCTGTGTGCCCGGATGCAACCCAGGTGTTGTCCACGTGCTTTGTGGGCTATATTGAGTCGTCCCCCCCGTCCCTGAAGGAGCGACCATGAAAGTCAGTGACATCCTGCGCGTGAAAGGTGAAGCCCTGTACACCGTTGCGCCGGACCAGCCGCTGGCCGATGCGGTGACGACCATGGCCGAGAACGACATCGGTTCACTGGTCGTCATGGACCATGGCGAACTGGTGGGCATGCTCACGTTTCGCGAGGTGATCAAGTCCGTCGTGCGCAACGGCGGCAGCGTCGGCAGCACCCGCGTGCGCAGCGTGATGGACGGCCATCCGCTCACCTGCACCCCCGACACCGAGATCGACGAGGTCCGCCGCATGATGTTGGGCCGTCATGCGCGCTACATGCCGGTCATGAGCGAACGCACCCTGATGGGCGTGATCTCGTTCTACGATGTGGCCAAGGCGGTGGTCGAGAGCCAGGACTTCGAGAACCGGATGCTCAAGGCCTACATCCGCGACTGGCCGGTGGACGAGGCGCGCGACGAACAGCAGCCGGCGTCCCATTAGGGCTGTCAAGCAACAGCCCCTGACCGCCTCGCAACGGGCGTGCATCGACCCCTCGCCGCATAGAATGCGGCACCATGTCCGGCAGCACTCTCGGCCACCTCTTCACCGTCACCAACTTCGGCGAATCGCACGGCCCCGCAGTGGGCTGCGTCATCGACGGCTGCCCGCCCGGCATGGCGCTCTCGGAAGCCGACATTCAGCCTGAGCTTGATCGTCGGCGCCCCGGCACCTCGCGCCACGTGACGCAGCGCAACGAACCCGACACCGTGGAGATCCTGTCGGGGGTCTACGAGGGCCGGACCACCGGCACGCCCATCTGCCTGCTGATTCGCAACACCGATCAGCGCAGCAAGGACTACGGCAACATCGCCCAGACGTTCCGGCCGGGACATGCCGACTACACGTACTGGCACAAGTACGGCATCCGTGATCCACGCGGCGGCGGGCGTTCCTCGGCTCGGCTGACCGCGCCCATGGTGGGGGCCGGCGCAGTGGCGCGCAAGTGGCTCAAGGAGCAGTACGGCACCACCTTCAGCGGCTACCTGGCGCAGCTCGGCGAGATCGTGATCCCGTTCGAGGGCATGGCCCATGTCCCGAACAACCCCTTCTTCGCGCCCAACGAGAGCGACATCCCTCGCCTCGAGGCCTACATGGACGAGCTGCGCCGCGCCGGGGACAGCTGCGGCGCACGCATCCATGCGATCGCGCACCACGTGCCAGTGGGCCTGGGCGAACCGCTGTTCGACAAGCTGGACGCCGACATCGCCCACGCCATGATGGGCATCAATGCGGTCAAGGGCGTGGAGATCGGAGCCGGCTTCACAAGCATTGCGCAGCGCGGCACGGTGCATGGCGACGAGCTCACGCCGCAAGGCTTTGCCAGCAACAACGCGGGCGGCGTGCTGGGCGGCATCTCCACGGGCCAGGACGTCACGGTGGCGCTGGCCATCAAGCCCACCAGTTCGATCCGCACGCCCAGGCACTCCATCGACTTGCAGGGCGAGCCCGTGATGGTGGAGACCTTCGGCCGCCATGACCCCTGCGTTGGCCTGCGCGCCACGCCCATCGCCGAGGCCATGCTCGCGCTCGTGCTGATGGACCACGCGCTGCGCCATCGGGCGCAATGTGGCGACGTGCGGGTGGGTACGCCCCGCATCCCGGGCGCGACCGGCGCTACAGAGTAAGCCGCCAGCCTTCCACCAGCGCGCCGGGCGTGGTCACGCTGCCCAGTTGCCGCTGCTTGTAGGTGTCGCTCTGCGGAATCAGCTCGGCGCGGTCGGTGAGCGCGACCAGGCCCTCGCCGAACATGCGCAGGAACGAATCGTCGAAGCGCATCACCGTCAGCGGCGCAACCGGCTCGCCCCCTTCGACCCAGAAGCAGGCGAAGCGCGTCATGCCCGTCATCCGGCAGGCCTGGCGGTCGGAGTAGTTGAGATACCAGAGGTTGCTGACGTACAGCCCCGTCTCCAGCGCGTGCAAGGCCTGGTCCTCGGGCAGGCTGCCGGGCGCGAGATGCAGCGATTCGGGTGACTCGGTCGGGCCCGCGCCGTTGGCCGGCAGGCCGTACTGGCGCGCCGAGCGCGGGGAGTTGAGCGTGCCGGTGGCGAGACCTGCCTCCACGAGGCTCACGTGCTCGGGTTTGGCGAAGCCGTCGGCGGTGAACGCGGGCGCGATGCCGCGCGCGGTGTCTTCGCTCATCGACACCATGGGGTGCAGGGCGGCGTCCCGGTGCTCCAGACGACTCAGGCTGGAGGTGCCCGTGCGCCGTGCCAGCGCGCCGAACCCGCCCCAGGAGAGCGTGCCCAGCAGTTCGGCCATCGCGGTCGGCGTGAAGTAGGCGCGATAGGCGCCGGGCTCGAGGCGCAGCGGCTCTCGCGCCAGCAGCGGGAGCTGCCGCGTGCCGGCCTTGATGCGGCGCGCGAATTCATCTGCGTCCCATTGCGTGCCGGCATAGGCCGTCTTCACGGCCTTGTCTGCTTGTTGGTACAGGCACCAGTCGAAGTGGAAGCTTTCCACGTGATGCCAGTGGCGTTGCCCGCGGCTGTCGGCGTAGGCGCGCACCACCGGGCCGCCGGCGTAGAAGCCGACGAAGTCGGTGCCGTGGGCCGCGCCGGCCACTGCGGCGACGAGCGACTCGGCGGCGGGAAGCGACCCCGTCTCGTGGCGGCTGCCGGAGACGATGTCGCCGGGCAGCATCAGGTAGGGGTCTTCGGCCACGTCGCCCAGGTGCGCAAGCAGCGCTGCGCGCTCGGTCAGCAGGGCCGCGGCGTCGGGTTCGAGACGGCCGGTGAGCGAGAGCTGCGCCTCGATGCGACGCTGCCCGCGCACCACTGCCAGCGTGGCATAGCCCTGGGTCACATGCGTGGCTTGGCGTACGGCAGCGCGGTTGAATCGGATGAAGTCGGAGCTTTCAGCCGCGAGGTGCAGCGTCACGCGATCGACGCCCGGCATGGGCTCGCAAACCCGGTCGGCCAGCACATGGAACCAGGTCCTGTCGGTGAGCGAGGAGCTCATTCAGGCCTCCCCGCCGAAGACCGCCACGCGCGTGAACTTGCACGCCGGTGCGGCATGGCCGACGCGTATCAACTGGGCCGGTTCGCCCTTGCCGCAAAACGGCGTGCCCATCACCTCGAAGGTGGAGGCATCGCCGACCATGGCCAGCGATCGCCAGAAGGTGGCGCTGACGCCTCGGTAGTTCGGGTTGCGCACCACCTCGGCAAGGCGGCCATTGCGGATGACCTGGCCGTATTCGCAGCCGAACTGGAACTTGTTGCGCGAGTCGTCGATGCTCCAGGAGCAGTTCGTGCGCATGAGGACGCCGAAGTCGATGCTCTCGATCATGTCGTCGAGCGTGGAAGTGCCGGGCTCGACGTTGAGGTTGCTCATGCGATCGATCGGGGCGCGGTTCCAGCTGCAGGCGCGCGCAGTCGCCACGCCTTCGATGTCGGCACCCATGGCCTGCGCGCGGGCCACCGACACATGGCCTCCCAGCGGGCGCTTGAGGATGCCGCGCTCGATGACGAACTGCCGCTCGGCCCGCGTGCCGTCATCGTCGAAAGCGAAGCTGGCGAGCTGTTCGCTGCGTGTGGGGTCAAAGGTCACGTCGAGCAGCTCGCTGCCATAGCGGTAGTGGCCGAACATGTCGAGCGTGACGAAGCTGGTGCCGGCAAAGTTGCGCTCGTCGCCGAGGATGCGATCGAGTTCCAGGGGATGCCCGATGGACTCGTGGATCTGCAGCATCATCTGGTCGGGCATCAGGAGCACATCCATCTCGCCGCTGGGGCATTGGGGCGCCAGGGCGAGTTCCAGCGCCTCGCGCGCGACGCGCGGGCCGTCGGTGGCGAAGCGAGCGCGCTCCAGCACCTCGAGCCCGCCTTGCTGGCAGAAGCCGTTGTATTGCCCGTGCGCCGAGCGGGTCTGCGTGACGCCATCGACCGTGGCGGTGGCTTGCACATTGGGGATAACCTGATGCAAGCGCTGCTCGGCGCGCGCGCCGTCGCCGGTGATGAACAGCTGTTCGGTGTCCAACGTCCACAGCGTGGCGAGCCAGTCGACGATGCGCGGGTCGATGCGCGTGGCGGCGTTGACTGCGGACACCAGATCCACCCGTTCGCGCAGGCCCAGGCTGGCGGTGGGGCGCTCCACGCGGCTCGCGTAGCGGCCCCGGGGGGGCTGCGCGCAAAGGCGGCCGTAATCGAACACGGCGCGACCCGCTGCGGCATGGGCGAGGTCGCGGGCACGTGCGAAGGCGGCGGCCAGACCCGCTTCGCTGGTATCGGCCGTGGCCGCATAGCCCAGCCCGCCTCGGTCGATCACCGTCACCATGGCGCCGGTATCGCGCATGCGGCTGGGTGCTTGCGCCACGCCCTGGCGCACCGTGATTTCTTCCGAGGTTTCCACTACGCCGCGCACGGCCCAGTGCTGCACGGCAGGCGCGGTCTTCCGCGCCGAGTCTTCAAGTTGGTCCAGCATGTTGTCGCCCGAGTGGCGCGGGTCTTGAACCGCTTCAGTGTAGGCCGCGTAGCGCTGCGAGGCTGGCGCTTTCTGTCACACCGCCGAGGCCTTTGGTGTCGGCCCGTTTCGCAATGTGCGCAGTGCAGGGGTGGAACTGACATGGCGTGTTCGCCCGCCCGCGGCGGCGACGGTGGCACAGCCATTGCGCGTGGGGGGTACTGCAAGGGCGAGGCGAGGCAGCGACGATGGTCATGGACGCAATCACGGCAAGATCGCGCACATCGCTGGGGCGGGGGGTGTGGACAGCACTGGGGCTGGCGCTCGTGGCCACAGCGGCCCAGGCGCAGCCCGTGCGTGAAGCACTGCACGGCGCGCGGCTCGTGGCGCCTCGATGGTCAACAACGTCCTTGGCGCCCAAGCGGTTCGAAACGGGCATCGGCCCGGCCGAGGCGGGGCAGTTCGCCAGCATCGAGCTGAGCGGCACGCCGGGCCAGCGGCCGCGGCACTCGTTGCGGTTTCGCTTCGATTCGGCCACCGACACCATGCGCGACTGGGGTGTGCCGGTCAGCGAGTGCGCGACGCTGTTGCGTTCGTCCCGTCACCGCTCGCCATCCGCGTCGAGCGGCGATGCGTCGCGCTCGTTGAAGGTTTCGCTGGCATTGAGCTGCAGGTTCTTCTGAAGCGCTCCAACGGGAAACACAGCTGGCTACTGCCGGCCATCCGTAACCCGCGCGAGCTTGCGCGGAAGCCGCCAAAGCACATGCCAGACACCGGTGGCCGCGCCTGTCGCTGTCGCCACGGCGGGTTCGGCAGGCGCGCAGGCCACTTCCGCGGGTTCCTCCTCTGGCAGCGCCTCTGACTGAGGCCACCCGAGCAAGGCCCAGGTAGCCCACACGGCGCCCGCGAAAGCGCCCATGCCCACGAGGGCCAGTGCGACCAGCAGGACACCGTGTTCCCAGGGGTCCGTGATGGCGGCGAACGCGCAGGCTGCCGCAAGGGTACATGCGCATGAGTACAACCGGCCGCGTGCGGTCCGGAAGTGGCCCAGCGCAAGCGCATAACTGGCGAGGAAGAGGAACGCGAGCAGGTACTGCTCCACACCCAAAGACTGCAAGGTGCTCCTGACCGCGCTCATCCGGATACGACCTTTCGAATGCCTCTTCCTCGGACACGAGAGTGCCAAAGCGCGAGGGGGCCGCCAAGGGCTCCGACGCGTGCGCTGCAGTGCAGCGTGGTCGGCTTCACGCTGTCGCGTGCGGTTGTCGGCCTCGAGCGACTGAGCCGCCGTGCGATAGGCGTAGACCGTGCGGGTTCTCACGCGGGAAGCGATATGTACGTAGGCGAAGCAAACATGAGAAAGTGTGATCGACGCAACGCCCGGCACCGCAGGTCCGCGTGCCACGGGGCGGCGCGTTGAGCAGTCTTGCGCCGCAGGGCGGTTAGTGGGCCGGGCATGTGTTTCCCGCCCTGCCATCCGCTTTTCGTGGGCGGCGGCCGAGGAGACGCCATGAAGAAGCTGCGCCAGCTGTTGGTGGGTGCATACGCAATGCTTCTGGTGGGGCTCGTACCGCCTGGGCTGGCGCAGTCGCGCACCATCCACGCCTCGGTGGGCGTCGCCATGCGAGTCGATGCCTTCGACGTGGAGCAGGTCGAGCGCCTCACCGAGGGCACCTCGCTCAACTTCAGCGCGTACGGCACGCCGGGTGCGAGCGCCATGGTGCACATCGACGGCGCGGCCGATGCGCTCATGCTGCGCGAGGTCGATCCCGGCGTGTACGAGGGCCGCTATGTGTTGGGCGAGCAGGACCATATCGCCCTCGACGGCACCGCGACCGTCACGCTGTGGCGCGGCGAGAGCGAGGCCATGGCCTCGCTCGATGAGCCGCTCGTGCTCGACGGCGGCAGGCCGGTCGCCCAGGTCAGCGCGGCCGTGGTGCCGAGCTGCGCCGATTGCGGGGTGATCGAGGCGATCCGCCCGGTGGAGGTTTCGGGCGAGCCTGGTTATGGAGGGGCGGTCGCCGGCGGGCTGATCGGGGCCATGGTGGGCAACCAGGTTGGCCGGGGCGATGGGCGACGGATCGCACGCATCCTTGGCGCGGTGGGCGGTGCCTATGCCGGACGCGAGATCGAGCGGCGGCAGCTGACCCGCACCGAGTACGAGCTGGTGGTGCGCCTGCCGGATGGCGCGGCGGCGGTGCGCCGATACGGCTCGCCACCGCCGTTCCGCGTGGGCGAGCGGGTTCGTCTCGCCGGGCGCTCGGTGCTTCCTGAGCCGCTCGCAGCCCCCTGAAGCGCGGCGCAGCAGCCTTCGCTCCGAAGATGTCCTCCCACACCGCCACCGCGGCAGTGATGCCACCGGTACGCCCGGGTCGCGTGGCCCGTGTCATGCCTCGGCTCATCGAGTGGCTGCTGGCGCTCGCGGCCATCGCGCTGTTGCTGCCGTCCTACGAGCGCCTGCACGAGTCGGCCGCAGGGCGAGACCGCCGCTACGCCGATCCGGGCCTGGCACTGCACGGCCTGCCCGAGCCGGTGCTGCCTGCCATGTGCGCGGCGCACGGCGCGCTGGTCACGGCGAGCGTGGGGGAGCGGCTGTGCGGCAAGGCAAATGCTTCCGCAATCGTTCCGGTGCGGCGCATGCCCATGCGACTGGATGCCGCGCTTGCGCGTACCCGGGAGGCGCTTCTCGCCCCCCTGCACCGAAGCGAGGCTCGGGCGGCCGAGCTGCGGCTCCAGCAGCGCGAAGGCCTGGGTGACTTGCGAGGGCTGGCCGATGCGTTGGCTGCATTGGACGATCAGATGCAGCCCTACGTGACGCGCTTTCGCATGGGGCCCGACGGCCCGATGCCGCTGGCCTGTGCTGCGCGTCAGTTGGAGGCGGCCCTGGGCGCTGCGGCGCAGCCGGAGGACGAACCCCAGCGTGCCGCGGCGGTGCTTCTGCTGGCCGCGGCGCTCGACGGTCAGCCGGCGGTGCCGGCCGCGGCGCGGGGCACGCACCTGCCGGCCTCGGCTTCGGTGGCGGGTTGCGAGGCATGGCCCGCGTCCCTGGCGCAGGCGTCGCTGCTGATCGGCGGCGTGCGGCAGTCCCTGGCCGAGGGGCGCAAGAACGAGGCGATGCGCGAGTTGCTGCGCACGGCGGGCCTGCAGTGGGCCGGCTGGATGGCGGCGATGCTGGTGCTGGTGGCACTGAGCCGGCAGCGCATCCGTCCGGCGTGCGGCGTGGCCTTGTCGTTGGCCGTGTGGGCCGCGGCCGCGTGGATCTCGCGCGTGCCCTGGCCGTTCGCCGGGCGGGCCTTCGAGCCGGGGCGGGTCGAACCTTCCTGGTGGAGCATGCCGTCGACTCCGGTGCTGGCGATGGGGGGGGCGGCCCTCGCGGCCGCGCTGTGGGCCGCCTGCACGCCGGCCTCGCCCGCCGGGGCGCCGGCACAGGCACCCAGCTCGCGCGTGGGGTGCGCGGGGCTGGTGCTCGCCACCGGGCTGGGCTGGCTGCTGCTGCTGGACCTATCGGCGCAGGGGCATGCGGCCAACCGTTATCTCGCGCTGTACCACCACGGTCATCTTTGGCTGGGACTGGTGGCGATGTCGGTGCTGCTCTTCCTGCGCCAGCCGCTGGCGCGCGGGCTGGCCTGGGGGCTGTCGGCGGTGGGCGAACTGAGCCGCGCGGCGGCCGGTCGCATCGGCCGCCTGGCTTCGGGGATCGCGCTGGCGCTGATGGCGGTCGCGCTGGTCGTGCTCTTCGGCCTGGCGCTGGGCAACATGCGACAGCTCACATCCGAGCTGGGCCGGCTCTGGCTGATCCTCGGCGCGGCTTGGTTCTTCTTCCTACGCGGCGGCCCGCTCGCGGAGCGCGTGGCGCAGTCGCGCCACGCGGCGGGCTCGCTGTGGCGCTATCTGATGCCGCTGGGCTTCGTGGTTGCCGTGCTCGTGGGCGCCATGATGGTCACGCGCGACATGGGGCCGCTGCTCATCGCCGGCTATGCCGCAGGTGCCTTCCTGGGTGCCGCGCTTGCGATGTGGTGGCAGCAACGCACGGGGCGCCCGGGCCGGATGGAGGCCGCACTGGCGGTGGCCGTCTTCGCGGCATGGACGGGCGCGACGACCTGGGCGCTCTTCCGGCTCGGCGAGGCGGACGACGTGACCGCGGCGCGGCTGGAGAGCCTGGCCGCGCCGCTGTCGTCCGCCAATGACCAGCTGGCGCTCGTGTCGTGGTTCCGCGAAGCCACGCCGCCGCGCGGCTTCGGCGTGGGCGCCGTGCCGTGGTGCGGGCATTCGCCGGGCACCGCCTGCGGCGGGGTGCCCACGCAGATCCACAGCGACTACACCTTCACCGCGATCACCGGCGTGTATGGCCAGGCCGTCGCCTGGGCGGCGGCCCTGGGCGCGGCCTGGTGGCTGCATCGGCTGGTGCGGCGGCATGGCCTGGTGACGCGCGGCGAGCCCCGGCTGGTGTCGCGCGGCGGACGCTGGGTGCCGGAGGGCCAGGCCTTGCTCAGCTGGGTCGCCGTGGCCTGGGTGGCGCTCACGCTGTGCCAGCTGGCCGTCACGGTGGCGGGCAACCTCGCGGTGCTGCCGCTCACCGGGGTGACCTTCCCCTTCGTGAGCTACGGCATGACTTCACTGGTGATGAACATGGGCTTCCTCGCGCTGGCACTGAGCGTGGATGTGCCCTCGGGAGGCGGCCGTGATTGAGCGCACGCCGGAGCGCACCGCAGAGCGCAAACCGCGCAGCCTGCTGGATTTCGCCATCGCGGCCAGCGCGGCCGTGCTGCCGGTGATGCTCGGCATGTTGCTGCTGGTGGCGGTGGTCCGCCCCGCGCAGTCGCCGCCTGCGGCAGCGGGGGAGCCGGGGCGCTACCTGAGCGTGCGGCAACTGGCCGCGCTCAAGACGTTCGAGGCCGCGGTGGTGGCGCGCGTACCGGGGCTGGCGCCGGTGCCCAAAGCCGAGCAGGTGCTGGAAGGTCTGCCCGCGTGCCGGTCGGCGTGGTCCGCCGCATGGCGCTTGCCGGGGTGGCTGGCGGCGCCCAGGCCGTCGCTCGCCGAGGGCGTGGCGGCGCAGCTGGCCCAGCTGGATGCGGCGCTGGCCGAGTTCAGCGCTCGCCCGAACGCGCGTGTCGACCGCCTCGCGGGGCTGGATGCCTCGCGGTGGTTTGAAGCGGCCGGCCGGGCACTGGCCACGCCGCTGGACGCACCCGAGGCACCCGGACGGCCGCTGCACCTGCATTGCGACGACCTGGCAGCGGCCCTCTCGGCCCTGCTGCGTTCGAACGCGCGGCTGCTGGAGGCGCTGGCCTGGCGCGGCACGGAAGGCGCAGCAACGATCGCGCACTGGGCTCCGGGGCAGCTCGTAGGCGTGTCGGCGCGAGAACTGGGCCGGCGCAACCCGTGGGCGGGCGTGGCCGGCTGCATCTACCTCGGCGGCGCGGGCGGCGTGCCCACGCATTTCGTGGCTGGGCCGCGCAGCGCGCACGAGGGCGTATGCGGGTTGCCGGCGATGTCGGGCGCGGTCGTCGCCTCCGCGGCTGCTGGTGCAGCGAGCGCGCCGGTCGCGCTTGCGGGCGAGCCCAGTCCCGAGCTGCCGCCGGGCGACCCCCGCTGGAGCGTGCCGCCTTCGCTGCATGCCATGCTGGCCCCGCTGGAGTCGCTGCGTCGGCCGGCCGGCGCGCTGTACCGCCTTTACACGGAGGAGCACACCGAGGAGCGCGGTGGCGGTGGACCACAGGACCCCGGTGGCTACCGTTACGGTCCAAACCGCGTGGTCATGGCCGGTCATCCGGTGGACGTCGGCTTCTCGGTCGACCTCACCATCGACCCCGCGCTGCAGGCGCTCGCCCAGCAGGTGGCGGCCTGCTACACGGGCCGGCAGGACGTGTGCCGGGCACTCGGCGTGCACCGTGCCGAAGACCGCGGCCAGCCGATCGGCCACAGGCTGCTCGAGCACGCAATGGTGCGCATGGCCGCAGTGGCGGTGGTCGACGTGGCGAGCGGGCGCATCGAGGCCCTGGCCGGCGCGCTGTCGCCCTGCGCGCGGCAGGAGGTGGACGGGCCGGGGCTCGGCGCGGGCTGCGACAAGCGGCTGCCGTACGAGCCGCGGTACCGCCCGGACGCGCTGCTCAATCCAGCGGTGTTCCACGATGCGATGCCCGCATCGACCATCAAGCCCATCATGGCGGCAACCTTCCTGTCCGATCGCGAGGTCGGGGCGCGGTGGCTCGCCGCCGAACGCACCGCCGCTTTGCGCAAGACGGCGCCCGCCCGTGAGAGCCTGCGCGGTCAGCTCATGCGCTCGGACTCGGCGCGCTTCCTGGACCGTATGTTCTGCTTCGACAAGAACTACGCCGGCTGCCATCGGCCTTGGGACATCCAGGCCCAGGCGCTGGCCTTCGGCTGGAACGCGGGGTGCCAGGAGGCGCACACCGACTGCGGCCGGCAGGACCTGCTGTTCGGCCGCCCGGTCGATGCCACCGGCGAGGGCGGCGTGGTGCGACCGCTGGCCACGCCGGTGCTTTACGGCCGCTTGATGAGCGAACCCGTGCAAGGGCGCCTGGGCGCGCCGCAGAAGCTCATGCCGGCCGCTGCGCTCGATCCGGCCATCGTGCGCCGCTGTGCCTACGGGGCCGACGGCCGCCGGCTGAGTGACGACGACTGGGAGAAGTGCCGTGGCGGTGCGGTGGTCGACGTGGTGGCCGAAGGCTGGGGGCAGGGCCATGCCCGCGCGAGCGCCCTCGGCGTGGCCGGCATGATGTCCACGCTCGCCGCGGCGGCCAACGGCCAGGGCGAGGTGCACCGGCCTCATCTGGTGGAGGCCGTGCGCGGCGCGGGGCCGGCCGGCTCGGCCGCGCTGCGGCCGGCGGTGGCGCGCTGGAACCTTGCGCAGGCCCGCGCGCATGGCCTGCCGAGCGACGTGGCGCAGGTCATCCTCGACGGGTTGTCGTACAGCCATCGCGGGGGCACGGCCCGCACGGCCTGCGAGCAGGTGTTCGACGCACGCAGCTGCCGCACCATGGACTGGATCGCCGGCAAGACGGGCACGCCCAGCTTCCCGGGCGACGGCATCCCGTTGGATGCGCTGGCCAAGCTGTGCCGCAGCGACCCGCCACCGGCCGGCCGTGCGGGTGCCGCCTGCGGCTCGCTGCGGCCCTACAAGTGGTACGTGGCCGCCTACCGGACCGACCTGCGCGCAGGCCCGTGGACCAAGGCCATCGCCGTGCTCACGGAGCGCAACTGGCTGCAGCAGGGCGGGTTCGTGCATGGCTCGGGCGATCACGGCCCCAATCCCGCGGCGGAAATCGCGATGCAGGTGGTCGGCCGGCAGCGAGGCGTGATCGCGGGGGTGGCGCCATGAACGCGAGAAGCATTTCACCGCGCCGGCCCTTGCCCGCGCCGCTGCACTGGAGCTTCGACGGCCCCTTCGAGCGCTGCTGTGCGGAGGCCGAGGATGCGCTGCGCCGCGGCGTGTTGCTCGTGGGCGACGTGTCGCGCGTGGCCCTTCTGCTCGAACTGTCGTTGCCGGCGCTGCGCCGCCGCGTGCAGGGCGGCGATGCCCTGCAGCCCGCGTGGAGCCGCCTGCTCGACGCCGCCCACCGCTGCGGATTGCCCACCGAGCCCCGCGTGCGCCATCTGCGCGGCGAGGGGCCCGTGCTCACCTTGTGTCTGGCCTACAGGAATTGAGTCCGATCATGTCGCTGAAGTCCTGGGTTCTGGAGCGCGTGCATCGCATGAACGAGCTGGTCGGGCGCGCCGACCTTGCGCCGCGCGACAGCGTGCCGCCGTTTGCCTCCACCGTCGCGCCGCCCGAATCGGTGCCGGCCGACCTGGAGCACCTGGGCGTGTATGCGGCGCTGGTGCGCGCCGTGCGCGAGGAGCTGGAGCATTTCGTGATCGGTGCGCTGCGGCTGCACCTGGCGATCGCCGACCGCGACCGCTTCATGCTCACCTCCATCGGCGTGCGCTGTCCGGATGACGGCGAGGCGAGGGCACTGCTGGCGCAGTTCATGCGCGAGTTCAAGCCCGAGCAGGTCAAGCGTTACCTGGCGCGCGAGGTGATCGCCGGGCTGCCGAATGCATCCGCCATCGACCTCACCCAGTTCGCGGGGCTGTTCGACGCAGACGGCAACGACGAAGGGCACGACTACCGGGAGCTGATCCTCGCGCTGCGCGGCGATGCGCCGCCCTCGGACTCCGCCGCATACCAGGTGAGCATCGTCGGCCGCTGGAGCGAGCAGGACGCCCATGCGCCGGTGCCGCCACCCGCGGCGCAAGCCATCGGCACGCCGGCCACGCCGCTCGCCGGCCTGCGCTGCGAGTTCGAGGTGGAGGACACCGCGGGCCGCCGCCGGGTGGTGCTGCAATCGGTGGTCCCCGGGCGCCGGTATCTCATCGGCAAGGGCGAGGGCTGCGACATCCGCGTCGACGGCACCTACACGAGCCGGCGCCACGCCGAGCTGTGGCTGGACGGCGGCGTGTGGTGGGTGGCCGATGCCGGCTCCACCAATGGCATGCGGCTGGAGCTCCCCGGCGCGCGGGTGCAGCGCCTGGCGGCCGGGGCGCAGGACGGTCCGGCCCGGCTGGAGGATGGCGCCCGTGTCGTGCTCTCGGCGCATGCCGAGGGGGCGGCGAGTGACTACCCGGCGTTGATGCTGCGCGCCTCGTCCGCCGCGCGTGTGACGCCGATCGCGGGCGGGGTGGTGTCGCCGCCCACGCCGGTCACCCCGGTCCTGCCGTCGCGCGGTGTGGAAGGCGCGCTGTTGCTCCTGGCGCATCAAGCGTCGGGCGAGCGGCGGCTGGAGTTGCGGCCCGGCGCGCTGCCCGTGACGGTGGGCCGTTCGCGCCACCAGCAGCTGGTAGTCGACCGCGCGCATGAGGCGGTATCGGGCCATCACCTGGACATCGTGGAGCTCGACGAGGCGGGCGCGCAGGTGGTGGTGCACGGCGACAACGGCGTGATGGTGGAGGGCGTGGCCTACCCGGCCGGCGCGCGTTTCCGCTGGAAGGTGGGCGACACCATGGTGCTGGGGCCCGCCAGGCAGGGCGAAGGCGAATGCACCTTGAGGCTGGCGCGGCAGGCGTGAGGCGATGGACCTGATCACCCCGCTGGACCCCGGCGCGCCGCGCTCCCCGCCGGCTGAAGCGGCGACCTCGGTGCACCAGTCGGTGTACGCCACGCTCTTCGGGCGGCTCGCCTGCGCGGCGGCCACCTCGTGCGGCAGCGTGCACGCGGTCAACGAAGACGCCCACAGCCTGCTGGACCGTCCCGCGCCCATCTTCGTCGTGGCCGATGGCGTGGGCGGCGGCGCCATGGCGGCCATGGCCAGCCGCCGGCTGGTGGCGCATCTGCATGGCGCGCTGGAGGTCGACGGCGTGGCGGCCGACACGGTGCGCCAGGCGGTGCTGGATGCCGATCGGGTCATCGCCGACAGCATCGCCCAGCTCACCGATGCCCCCGGGGCCGCGACGATGGCAATGTGCGCGCCGGTGAACCTCCTGGCCTCGAAGTGGCTCGTGGCCTGGGTGGGTGACTGCCGGGTCTACCGGCTCGCCCCCGCTGTGCAGCCGGAGGCCCTCACCCGGGACGACACCTTCGCGCAGCTTCAGGAGACGCCGCCGCCGGGCGGCGACCCGGTCGACCCCGCTCGCATGGTGGGCAACGGCGCGGTGGTGCAAGCCAATGTGGCCTGGGCCGATCTCGCGCCGGGCGAGCTGATGGCGGTGTGCAGCGACGGTGTGCACAAGCACCTGCATCCGGCGGACTGGCAGCGCGCGCTCGACGGCGCGCAGCATCTCGCCGCCGCCTGCGAGGCGCTCGTCGGCGCGGCGCGTGCGCATGGCAGCACCGACGACGCGACCGTCGTGCTGGTGCAGCGCGCCACGCTGGGCCTGCCGCGCCTGCCCTGGCGCTCGGCACGTGCAAGACGGAGCGGACGATGACACCCGCCGACCTCGAACGCGTCTTCGGCCGCGCACGGCTGCGCATGGTGACGGGCGAACACGTCGAGGTGTTCCGCGAGGAGGCCATGCCGGGCGAGCGGCGCCGCTACACCAAGCGCTTCCTCTGCACCACCGAAGGCGACTTCAGGCACTGGACCGAACGCGAGTGGCGCATCCTCGCGCGGCTGGTGGGCCACGGCGCGGTGGCCGTGCCCGAGGTGCTGCGGTTCGATCGCGGCGCACGCGGGCAACCCTCCATGGTCCAGACCTACGACGCCGGCGTGACCGTCGATCACTGGACCACGCTGCTGCCCGTGCGCCGCGACCGGCGGTTGCTGCGGCATGTGTTCCACGACTGCGGCCACTGGTGGGCCCTGGCCTACCACGCGCTGCGCGCGCTCGACGAGATCCATGCGCTGCAGCTGGTCCACCTCGATCTGAAGGCCGACAACATCTGCATCCCCATCGCCCCGGCGGACTTCGATCCCTGGGTGGCCGGGCAGGTGCTGCGGCCGCAGTTCGAGCAGCTCGCGCTCATCGACTTCGCGTTCTCGCTGGTCAGCGGAGAGCCCCTGGCCGGCGCCTTGCCGATCGGCCACCAGCTCGACCATGGCTACCAGTCGCCGCGCCTGCTGCATGCCCTGGAGGCCGGGCGGCGGGGCGACCTCGGCCCCACGCGCCAGCTGGACTGGCGGTGCGACATCTACAGCCTGGCCTCGATGCTGCGGCGCTACCTTCCCGACACGGTGCATGCCGCGACCGGGGCCTGGACGCAACGGCGCCTGGCCCAGGCGCACGGGCTGGTGGACTGCCTGTTCGATGTGCACCACCGGCCCGTGCACGCCGGGCGGCCGCATCGCGCGCTGATGGACCGCGCCGCGAGCGCGCTGGCCGACGCGGGCCTGGCCGACTCGCTGGCGCGCGGCTGGGAGCTGGCCCGCGAGGCCACGCTGGCGCACGCCGATACGCCGACGCCCGTCACACGCATCGCGATGCCGGTCTCGATGTCGGCGCACGTTGCTGGCGATCCGATCGGCGACATGCTCGTTCGCGCAGGCCCGTGGTTGCGCACGGAGCCGCTGTGGGCGCCGCTGCGGGCAAATGAGCAGGCGCCGCCGCTGTCGGCCACGGCCGAGCGGCCCCATGCCGCGAGCCGGGAGGTGAAAGCCGGGAGGCGTGTGCCGGGCTGGGCCTGGCTGCCGAGCGTTTTCGGCGTGGCGGCGGGGGCGTTGATCCTGGCGCTGCCCAGCGGGTTGGGACCCGTCGAACCAATTCCGGCGATGCCGAAAACGGGTGAGCTGTCTGCGGCGCTGGTGCCTAAGCAGGTGGGGCACGAGGCGGCACAAGCATCTCCTGGCGCCGAGCAGGCCGGCACGGGAACGGGACAGGGCGCGGTCTCGTCGACGGCGAACGCCGGCACGCCGGCTCGTGTTGAGGGGCAGCAGGTTGCAGGTGGGGCGATGGAGTCGCCGCAGGAAGCTGTGCTGCCACCGCGAGATGCTGCCGCTCCCGGCGCGGCTTCCGCGCCAACCGAAACCCGATCGGCCGCGACCGATGGCCGCCGGCCTGCCGCTCGCACGCCGCGCGTGCATGCCCATGCACAGGGCGGCGACGGGCATCGCTCGGTGGCCCGTACCTTGAAGCCGGGGCGGGCCACGGCAGCGGCGAGCCCCTCGTCGAGCGTGGCACCCGTCCAACCGCCCAAGTGGGCGGCAGCGCCGAAGGCCACAGTGCGTCGCGAGGCACTGCGAAACGAGGGTACGACGCGGGTGGCGAGGGCATCGTCCGCGGGGGCGAGCGCCGTCCGCGCCCCGAGTGCCCCGACGCGCGTCGTCGCTGCGCCACGCCTGCCAGCCGTGCCGCGTGCCGCGGTTCCCACTGAGGCCGACAAGCCGGCGGACGTGGTCTCGGCCGCGGGAACGCGTGCGCCCGAGGCAGGCCAGGAGGGCGGTCTCAAAGGAGTTGACACGCCCGAAGCGATCGTCTCCTCCGCTCCCGCCGCGCCGGAGCTGGCCCAGGCCGCGCCATCAGTGCTGGCGGCTGGCGCCCCGGCCGTGCTGGAGGATTTCACCGAGCGGGCGCAGGCGCTCATCACCGGGCAACTGCCGCGCTTGGCGCAGCGGGCGGAACGGCTCGTGCTGCGCGTGCTGCACGCCGCTTCCATCGCGCCCGCGCCCGGCGGGCCCGATGCACAGGTGCTCAACGCCGCCCAAACCATGCAGCGTGTGCTCGACGATGCGCTAGCGGCCTGGTCCGCCGCCTCGGAAGATGCGCGCCGGCTGCACGAGGCGGCGGCAGCCGCCTTCTGGGGCAGCCGCGACCCGGCCCGCGCGCTGCGCCTGGAGTTGCGTGCCTTCGGCGCCGATCCCCGCGATCCCGAGGTCGCGGGCGCGCTGGCCTTCTACCAGCTCAAGCAGCGGCCCGTGCAGGCAGAAGCCGCGCGTCGCCTGGCCCTGCTGGCGCTTGCACTGCCCCAGCCGGGCTCGCCCCATGGGCGCATCGAGGACTGGACCACCTTCGCCATTGCCAGCGCACTGGCCGGGCGCGAGCGCGATGCCCGCAATGCCTGGCTGGTGACGCTGTCGCTCGGGCCCGTCGAGCGGCAGTGCCGTGCCGCCGTGGCGGCCTACGCCTCCCATGGCGCTGCACTGCGGACCTCGGTGGAGGCCATGCTGGCGAGCCTGCGCGAGGCGGGGCGCTCCGACGAATCGCCGTTCTGCCGCTGGCCGCCCAACTGGTGGGCGGGTTTGAAGCGTTAGCAGGGGCGCCTTACGCGCTCGCCTGCTGCGCAGTCTCTAGTGAGCACCACGCGGCCTTTTCGGAGGAGGTCTCCAGCGAGCACCAGGCTGCTTCCTGTGAGGAGGCGTTCAGCGAGCACCAGGCGGCCTTCTGGGAGGAAGCATCCAGCGAACACCAGGCCGCGTTCTGCGAGGAGGCATTCAGCGAGCACCAGGCGGCCTTCCGGGAGGAGGCATCCAGCGAGCACCAGGCGGCTTTCTGCGAAGAGGCATCCAGCGAGCACCAAGCCGCCTTCTGCGAGGAGGCGTCCAGCGAGCACCAGGCCGCCTTCTGCGAGGAAGCATCCAGCGAGCACCACGCCGCCGAGGCCTGCGACAGGTCCAGCGAGCACCACGCGGCGTCCTTCTGCAAAGCCGGCACGGGCTCGCCGAACTCCTTGGCGTAGAGCTCCTTCTGCTTGCGGAACGCGTCGTCGAGCGCCTTGGCGTCGTCCTCTCCGCGCAGGCCGAGGTACGGGAAGTGGTGCAGGAAGTGACCGAAGGTCGCCTGGCAATCGGCGGCGTACTTGCGCGTGTCCAGGATGTGCATGTGCCACAGGCGATCGACGTCCTGGTCGGGAGCCAGCGTCATCTCGGGGTACTTGGCGTGCAGGATGAGGTAGCGCTTGTAGGCAATCTCCACCTGGTTGGCACGTTCGGCGGACCAGCCGTAGCCGTCTTCCTTGCGCGTGGCCTTGAACTTGATCGGCGTGAGGTCCAGGGCCTGGATGGCGGCAACGATCTGGTCCAACGATTTGCTCTCTGAAGTCATTTGATGGCTTTCCAACATGGCGAGTAGACCCGGTGATGCCCCGGGCGGCGTATACCTGCGGCGGTCAGGCCGCGAGCTTGGGAGTGAACTTTTGGGTGCGCAGCGGGCGCGTGAGGAACGCCGAAGCGTCCTCCGCCGCCACGGGCTTGCACAGCCAGAAACCCTGGATGTCGTCGCACCCGCGTGCGGCGAGGTAGTCGAGCTGCGCTTGCGTTTCCACGCCTTCGGCGACCACCTTCATGCGCAGGCTGTGCGCGAGTTTGATGATCCCGTCGACGAGCGCCTGCGCATCGCTGCTGTGGCTGAGATCGTTGACGAACGACCGGTCGATCTTCACCGTCGACAGCGGGAACCGCCTCAGGTACGACAGCGACGAGTAGCCGGTCCCGAAGTCGTCGATGGCCAGGCACACGCCCATGTCGCGCAGCTTCTGCATGAGCGCGATCGCGTGTTCGGTGTTCTTCATCATCGCGCTCTCGGTGATCTCGAGCTCCAGCATCGAAGGCGGCAGGCCGGTGCTCCGAAGAACGTCTGCCACCGTGTCGGCGAGGCTGAAACTGTCGAGCTGGCGCGGCGAGAGGTTCACGGCCATCTGGACCGGCGGCAGGCCGGAATCCAGCCAGGCACGCGCCTGGGCGCAGGCCTGCTCGAGCGCCCACTTCCCCATGGTTTCGATGAGCCCGGTCTCCTCGGCGATCGGGATGAACTGCGCCGGCGAAATCATGCCGAGCACCGGGTGCCGCCAGCGCAGCAGCGCCTCCATGCCGACGATGCGTCCGTCCTGCAGGGCCATCTTCGGCTGGTAGTGCACCTCCAGCTCGCCGCGCTCCACGGCCCGGCGCAGGGCGCCTTCGAGCATGAGGCGCTCGGTGCTGCCCGCGTTCATGTGCGGGTCGTAGTAGCGGTAGGTGCCGCGGCCGCTGTCCTTCGCGCGGTACATGGCGAGGTCCGCGTTCTTGAGCAGCGTCTCGGCATCGGCGCCGTCTTCGGGGTAGACGCTGATGCCGATGCTGGAGCCGACGTGCAGCTCATGCCCTTCGATGACGAACGGCTCCGTGCAGGAGGCGAGCACCTTCTGCGCCACCACGGTGGCATCGCCCACGCTGGTCAGGTTCTCCAGCACCAGGACGAACTCGTCGCCCCCGAAGCGCGCCACCAGGTCTTCCGAGCGCAGCCGCGACTTCAGCCGCTCGGCGCAGGTCTTGATCATCGCGTCGCCCACGCCGTGGCCCAGGGTGTCGTTGATGTGCTTGAAGCGGTCGAGGTCGACGAACATCACGGCGAAGCGCTTCTGCCGGCGCTTGCTGCGGCTGATCGCACCGGCCAGTTCGCCCTGCAGCGCCGCTCGGTTCAGCAGGCCCGTCAGCGGGTCGTGCCGGGCCAGATGGCGCAGGTTGTTCTCGGCCTGCTTGCGCTGCTCGTACTGTGCGATCTGCAGCGAGATGACGCGCAGCGAGTCCAGCGCCTCGGCATCGGCCGCATGCGGATCCCTGCTGAAGAACTCCAGCGCTGTCGTGGTGCCGGCGGCCGCCATCGGCACGATGAGGCCCACCGACAGGCCGCACTGGCGCGCCAGGGCATCGCGGGTGAAATCGTTTCCCGCGGCCGCCACGTCGACTTGCACAGGCTCGCCCGTCGTCCACGCGCGGCCCAACGCACCCTCGTCGAGCCGGTATTCGAGCGTGCGGCTGATGCGCACGAACGCTTCCAGCGCACCATCTCCCTCTGCATGCCAGGCGCCGGTGCAGCGGGCGAGCCCGTCCTCGTGGACCTGCCACATGGCGGCGCAGCTCCAGCGCAGGTGCGCACACATCGTTTGCAGGGCCTTGTCGATCACCGAGCCGCCATTGCCGTCGCCGAGCAGCAAGCGGGCGATCTCATGCTCCAGCTGCAATCGCAGCGCGGCCTTGCGGCGATGGGTGTCGTCTCGAACCGCGCCGAGCACCAGTGCCCGCCCGTCTTCCTCATACCAGTGCGCCGTGACGTGGAGCCACCGTTCGGCGCCATCGGGCAGCCGGATATGGTGTTCGAAATCCGTCGGTCCGGTGGCACTCAGGGCGCGGGCGATCTGCTCCTCCACCACCGGGCGTTCGTCTGTGGGCACCAGGGCCAGCATCGAGAGCAGGTCGGCCGGCGCATCGGGTGCAAAACCCAGCAGGCGCCGTGCCTCGTCCGAGCACTGAAGGTCGCCAGAGGAGGGATCGAGCGTCCAGCTGCCCAGCGTGGCCAGCCGCTGTGCTTCCTCCAGCTGCTTTTCGCTGCGATGCAGGTCGCGCGTCATCGCGGCGGCCAGCTGTTGCGCGCGGCTGCGGGCCGTCGTTTGCGAATGCAGGATGGCGGCCAGCAGGGCACTGAGCACCGTGCCGCCCAGCATGACGAGCCAGGCCATGCAGAGGTCAAGATGGCCGAGCACTTCGCGCGCGTGCTGGCTCACCTCCACGCGCCAGGAGTGACCACCCAGGTCGAACGCCAGTGCCTGCCGGTAGCGCGAGTCGTCTTGGGTGGACCGCGGGGCCACGCCAGCGGCCTTCGCGACTTTCGCGCTGCAATACAGCACCACCTCGCCCTCGGTGACAGGCTTGTTATCCACCAGGTGCGTCTCGATGCGTGTCCCCATCGGCGCCTTGCTCGCGCCCGCGTCGATGAGCAGCATGTGCAGGGACTTCGCGGCGCCGGCGTTGGCCAGGTCTTTCATCATCAGCGCGACGCTGAAGCCGGCACCCACTGATCCCATGTAGGCCGCGCGACGCTGCTCGACCGTCTCCCGGGGCATGCCCGGGCGGTACACGGGCAGCCGCATGGCGAGGCCCACGTCGTCCTGCCGCCCCGCGATGCGGATGCGGCGGCCCGAAGAGGCCAGCCCGCCGCTGTCGCGAGACTGCTCCAGCGCATTGCCGCGGTCGGCCATCGCGCCCAGGTCCTTGCCGAGCAGGCCTTCGTGTCCTTTCAGCGGCTCGATGAACGTCAGCGGGTAGTAGCCCGGCCTGTCGCCCGGCGGCTGGATGGCGAAGGTGCTGACGATCGCGGCTTCGGCACTGCGGTCGCCGCGCACCTCGTGTTCGAACGCGCTCCTGCGTTCCGCGGGGACATAGGGAGCGTAGTTCACCACCTGGTAGCCCGGGTACTTGTTCGCAAGGTTCAAGCCGGCTACGTAATCGCGGAACTCGGCGCGCGTGAGGCCCGGCGCACTGAACCGCGCGCGGATGCCTTCCAGGATCGCCACATAGTCGTCGAAGCGGCCTTCGACCTTGCGGGCGAGCTCCGTGGCCGTGGCCTCGAATCGCTCCTGCGCGGCGCGCATGATTTCGCGATGGGCAGCCACCGCAAGTACGGCAGACAACACCGTGCCGGCGAGGAACACGAGCAATGGCAGGGCGAAACGGCTGCGCCCGAACCTTGTTGTCAGGGTCATTGACCCACTCCCTTGCGCCCCTCTGAGTCCCGACCCCGTGCCCATCGAAGGATGGGAACCACACCAGGGACAGGCCGCGAGCAGCTTGGGAGGCAGTCTAGGAATCGGGCCATTTGCCCGGTAGTCGGCGCAAGGCTGTCGGGCCTGTACGAGTTTCCCTTACCCCTTTCCTGCACCGGATCGCATGGGCCGGCAGTGCGTTTAGCGCCGCTCCTTCATCTGTGAGAAAAGCCGCGCGCGCCGGTGCCCGGAGGTTCCATTGCGTAACCCGCTGTGCGTCTTGCGCAGCGCTTGCACACGCGTCTTCGCGGCAGGCGCTTCTCTGTGAGATGGCCCCTGCGCAGGGCGCTTTGCGAACGCATCGGCCGCGACACATTCCGACAAGGGATCCTCACAGCAACGACCCACCATGCGCGCCGGCTGTCGCATCGCCACGGCTGCGCGCCAACCAAGCAATACCAGTCACGAAGGGTCGTACCAGCATGAAGTTGAAGTGCAAGCCCGCGGCATGGGCCGTGGCGGAAATGCTCGCCTTCGCAGCCTTGAGCGGCTGCGGCGGCGGTGATGGTGCAACGACGGCGGACGCGGCGGCGCAGGAGCGCACCGCGGTCGCGGCCGAGGTGGTCACCGCGACGTGGACCACCATTGCAAGCGAGGGGAAGTCGTTCACCGTGAACGGCACCCAGGTCGTGCGCTACGGCGCCGGTACCCGCTGGGTGCAGAAGACGGTGACCAGTTCGGGCATGTGCACGAACAGCTTCTTCGGTACCGACCCCGCCTACGGCGTCGTCAAGTCGTGCCAGGTGCAGAGCAGCGCGCCCGCACCGGCACCGGCACCGGCACCGGCACCGGCACC
>CBINBY010000020.1:0-56865 GCA_966248995.1 uncultured Burkholderiales bacterium
CCCACCACGCGCCGCGCGCTGCTGAACCGCCACTACGCGCCCGACGCGACATGAGCTACGTGGGGCGATTCGCGCCCTCGCCGACCGGCCCCCTGCACGCCGGCTCGCTGGTCGCCGCGCTCGCGAGCTGGCTCGATGCACGCGCGCACGGCGGCCGCTGGCTGGTGCGCATCGAAGACGTGGACCGGCCGCGCTGCGTGCCGGGCGCCGACCGGGTCATCCTGTCGCAGCTCGCGGCGTGCGGACTGACCGCAGACGCGCCCCCGGCGTGGCAGTCCCAGCGCGAGGCGCTCTATGCCAGCCCGCTGCAGCGGCTCCTCGACGACGGCTGGGCGTACCCCTGCGCCTGCTCACGTCGAGAGATCGAGCTCGCGCTGCACGCTCAGGGCACCGACCTCACGCGGCATGCCGAGCTGGTCTATCCCGGCACCTGCCGCGGCGGGCTTCATGGCAGGCCGGCACGCGCCGTGCGGCTGCGCACGGCGGACGCGCAAGGGGCCGACATCGTGATCGGCTGGACCGACCGCCGGCTGGGTGAGCGGCAGCAGAACCTCACCCGCGAGGTCGGTGATTTCATCCTCCGACGCGCCGACGGGCTGTGGGCCTACCAGCTCGCCGTGGTCATGGACGATGCCAATCAAGGCATCACGCATGTCGTACGGGGCGTAGACCTGGCCGACAACACACCACGGCAGATCCATCTGCAGCGGCTGCTGCACCTGCCCACCCCCGTCTACCTGCACACACCGCTGGTGCTCGGGCCCAACGGCGAGAAGCTGTCCAAGCAGAACGGTGCACGAGCGCTCGATCTCGACGATCCGCTGCGCGCACTTGCTGCCGCGGGCGAAGTCCTGGGCCTGCGTCCCGCGGCGCGCGACCTGGCGGCCTGGCTCGCCGAGGCCGTGGCCCAGTGGCGCGCGGCGTGGAACTGAAGGCTTCTACAAGCGCCCGCCGGGGTTCGACTCATCGCCATGACCCCATGGACGAGAACAGCCAAGCTCTTGGTCAGCGCTTCGCGGCCACGTCCTTGCGGGCGGCCTTGAGGTCGGCCTTCGCCTTGGCCTCGTGGGCCTTGGCTTCCTTCTGGCACGCATTCTTCTGGTCGCCGCTCATGTCGTCGCAGCGTTCCTTGGCGACCGCATATTCCTGCTCGGCCTTCACCTCGGCCGCCTTGATGCGATCGGCCTCCTTGCCAGTGCGTTTGTAATCGAGTTCGGCCTCAGCGATCTTGCGCTTGGCCTTGGCTTCCTGCTCGCACACGTCCTTGGCGTTGTCCTTCAGCTTGTCGCAGGCTTCCTTGTCGGCCTTGTAAGTCGCGCCGATCTGGTCCTTGGCCGCCTTGACCTGCTCACGGGTCAACGAATCGGCGGCGAATGCGGACGACATCGCAAGCGCGCATGCGGCCGCCAGGGTGATCTTCATCAGGTCGAGTGTGGACATGGTTGTGCTCCTTTCAACGAGGTCGGGACCCCCATCAGGCTTCGAGGTGCATGCCCTTGAAGTTGTCAAGCGCACCCAACTGCCGCTCGGTCTTGCGAATCTGGCGCCACGTCCATCCCGCCAGCAGCAGCGGGGGCAGCAGGGAGAACGTCACGATCCATATCTTGCGCATGCAACCTCCCGGTGCGGGTGTACGCATACCAGTATGGAAGCGCAGGCCAGCCGAACGAACCGGCGCATGCCGCTTGCTTGCGTAGTTCGCGTCCTACGGAGAGCTGGCATCGGCGTGCTGGCAGGATTGCACGCATATGTAGGATATGCCTGACGAGGTTGCACGCCCTCTACCGATGGAACACGCAGCGGCCGTGCGACACACTGAATGCAGGCTCCGTGTCGTGCCGCCCCATCGAGCGAGTGCCCCAAACGCACCCTGCAACCGAGAGCAAAGCGACGGCCTGGGCCGAGCCACCCATCTCGACGCAGCCATGGCGCACCTGAAAACCTACATCGTTGAAGACAGCCCGGTGATCCGCGAGAACCTGATCGCTACGCTGGAGGAAATGGTGCCCGTCGAGGTGATCGGCACGGCGGATGACGAAGCCAGTGCCGCGCAGTGGCTGGCCACGGCCAGCAATGCGTGCGACCTCGTCATCATCGACATCTTCCTGAAGAGCGGTTCGGGCCTGGGCGTGCTGCAGACGGCGCGCAAGGCCGATGCCGGGCGCAAACTCGTGGTGCTCAGCAACTACGCCACCCCCGACATGCGGCGCAAGTGCCTGCAGCTGGGCGCCGACCAGGTGTTCGACAAGTCCAACGAGATCGATGCCCTCATCAGCTATTGCGCCCGTCTCGCTTCCGGCGAGCAGGCCAGCAGCGACTCGGGTGTCATGCCCTTGCCGTCGTAGCTACTGGATGAGCCCGTTCTTGAGGGCGTAGTAGGTCAGGTCGCTGTTGGACGAAAGCTTCATCTTTTCCATGACACGCGTGCGGTAGGTGCTCACGGTCTTCACGGAAAGCGCCATGCTGTCGGCCATGTGCCCGATGGTTTCACCTTTGGCCAGTCGGAGGAACACCTGGAACTCCCGCTCGGACAGCAGCTCGTGAGGGGCCTTGTCGCCCGCGCCGGCCAGCCCGTCGGCCAGCAGTTCCGCCACGCCGGGGGTGATGTACTTGCGCCCACGGTGCACGGTACGGATTGCCTTGACGATCTCCTCGGGATCGCACTCCTTGTTGAGGTAGCCGGCCGCGCCCTGGCGCAGCAGCGTGGTGGCGTAGTGCTCCTCCGGAAAGCCCGAAAGGATCAGCACCGGCAGCTCGGGCGCACGGGCCTTGATGGCCGCCAGCGCGTCCACGCCGCTCTGGTCCGGCATGGACAGGTCCATCACGAGCACGTCGACCTCGCCCTTGCGCACCAGATCGAGGGCTTCGCGGCCGTTCGCGGCCTCACCGGTCACCTTGAGATCGACCTCGTCCTGGAAGTACTGTCGCAGGCCGGCACGCACAATGGCATGGTCATCGACGATGGCGACTCGGATCATGGCTGCCCCTCGTGCAACACGATGGACGAAGTCTAGGATGGAAGCGAAATCCCTCGATCTGCTGTTGCGACTCAAGCGCAGCCGCTTTGTCTTTCCGCTCGCCGCCCTCGCCGCCTTCGCGATGGTGGTCATCAGCGAGACGGCCTACTACCAGAGCACACGTTCGATGCGCGAGCTGGGTGAGATGAACAGCGCGCGGCTGCATCTCATGAACCTGTCGCGACGGATGGTCGATGCTGAAACCGGCCAGCGCGGCTATCTGCTCACTGGTCGCGCCGAGTATCTGCAGCCCTACCGCAACGCCTTCGACGACATCAACGCCGCCGTCCAGTGGCTGCGCCGGCACTACGCCGACAGCCCGGCCCACGTGCGGGTCATTCGCGAGCTGGATTCGCTGGTGCAGCGGCGGCTGTCCGAACTCGACGCGACCTTGCGCCTGTACGACGAGGGCCGTGCGCAGGCATGGCGAGCCGTGCTGCTCAGCGATATCGGCAAGGAGCAGATGCAGGAGATACGCAAGCTGTCCGAACGCCTGCTCGAGGAGGAGGCGCGGCGGGAAGAGGCCGGCCGCGAGGACGTGCGTCACACCCTGCTCTTCAACCGCATCGGCGTGGCCGCAATGACCGCCATCAGCCTGATCGCCCTGGCGATGTACCTGCGGCAGTCCGCAGCACTCGAATCCCATCGCCGCGAGCGCCAGCAGCAGGTGGAATCCGAGCGCGATCAGCTCGAGATGGAGGTGACACGCCGCACCGCGCAACTCACCGAGCTGGCCCAGCAGCTCACCGAACTGGCGCAGCACCTGCAGACCGCACGCGAGGACGAGCGCAGCCGGCTGGCTCGCGAGCTCCACGACGAGCTGGGCGCTCTGCTGACCGCCGCGAAGCTCGATGCGGCGCGGATCAAGTCCCGGCTCGGGACGGCCGCGCCCGAAGCGGCCGAGCGACTGGGTCATCTCAACGAGATCCTCAACAACGGCATCGCGCTGAAGCGGCGCATCATCGAAGACCTGCGGCCTTCGTCGCTGGCCAATCTCGGGCTGCTCGCAGCGCTCGAGATCCAGACGCGCGAGTTCGCTGAACGCTCCGGCGTGGATGTCGAATGTCGGCTGGAGCCCGTATCGCTGGAGCCCTCAGCCGAGCTCACGGCCTACCGGCTGGTGCAGGAAGCCTTCACGAACATCGCGAAGTACGCCCGAGCCCAGCATGTCGAGGTGTCGCTGGCCGTCCGCGACGGCATGGCGGAGATCTCCGTGCGCGACGACGGCGCGGGATTCAACCCGCAGCTGCGCCGCTCCTCCGCACACGGCCTGCTGGGCATGCGCTACCGCGTCGAAGCCGAGGGGGGGCGCTTCGCGCTGGAGTCCGCGCCGGGACAGGGCACGCACATCCACGCCATGCTTCCGTTGCGTGGCTGACGTGGGCCTGGTCCTACACAGCCATCCTCGCCCGGCCGACAACCAGACACGAGGGACTCCGACGGTGCGGGCCATGGCACTTCTCTAAGCTCGGTCATTGCAGCGGCCTGCGCCCCACGGTTACCCTTGATGCGCCGGATCGTCCGTGCGCGCCTTCACCACCGAAAGGAACAACGATGACCGCCACCAGCAAGCCTTTCAGCTCGTCGACCCAGAACGCCGCGGACCAGGCGGCGCAACAGGCGCAAGGGGCCATCGCCTCCACGCAGCAGGCCTTGTCCTCGCTGTCGGACCGCGTGGAGGACGTGCACAGCCAGACCGCCCCGGTGCTCAACCGCGTGGCGGCGAAAGCCGAGGAACTGGCTCGCCGCGGTCGCGAAGCCGTGCGCGATCGCTCGGAGCAGTTGAAGGACCAGGCCTGGCGCGCCTCAGACGCGACACGCGGCTATATCAAGGATGAGCCGCTCAAGTCGGTCCTGATCGCGATGGCCGCGGGCGCCGCGATCATGGCGTTGGTGAGCGTACTCACCCGCGAGCGCCGCTACTGAACTTCCCTTTTCCCTGGAGTCCGGGGTCCGTCGCGTCGTCGGCGGACCCCGTCGTTACACCCACCGGCCCGGGGCACTCACCATGATCCATCCGCTGTTTCGACTCCTCGTCTCCGAACCTCGGATGCTGGCCGAGCACGCGGAGGCTTACGCCGAACTGGTCAGCGAGGAAGCCGGAGCAGTCGCGCAGCGGATGAAGCGCAAGGTGATCCTGCACGCGGTGAGTGGGGTCGCGTTCTTGCTGACGCTCATCCTCGCCTGCGTGGGGCTCATGCTGTGGGCCGCGCTGCCGGCAACGGACATGCGTTCGCCCTGGGGCGTGTTGGCCGTTCCAGTGGTGGCCCTCGCGATCGGCGTGGTGGCGCATCTGGCTGCACGATCGCGCGCCGGCGAGGAACGCGGCATGAAGGTAATCCGCGAACAGCTCGCGGCCGACGCGGCGATGCTGCGCAGCGTGACGGAAGCCTGACGCCGCCATGAACGCCTTTGTCCCCGAATCCGCCGCCAACGACGAGGCCCAGGCCCAGGCTGACGCGCAAGCCGTGTCCCAGGCGTTGGAGGAGGTCGAGCGGCCTCCCGCCACGGAAAGGCTGGCCGCGTCTCGCGAACGCCTGCGCGTATGGATGATCGAGGCCGATGGCCGTCGCGGCCGGCGTCGCCGTGCCGAAGCCGCTGCTGCCGCTGGACGCAAGCCCCCCATCGCCGACCGATTGCGCGACATCCCCGTTGTCGGCCTCGTCGCGGACGCCTTCGACGCGTGGTGGTCGAGCCATCCGCTGCATGGCGTCGCCGGCGCAGCTCAGGGCGCCGCGCAGGATCGCCTGGCCCCCCTGGTGCGTCGACATCCGCTGGCCACGATGGCCGGCGCGTTCGTCATCGGCATGTTGCTGTTGCGGCTCAAGCCGTGGCGCTGGCTGGCCCGTTCGGCGATGTTTGCGGGCATCGCGGGACGGCTGGTGTCGCGCGCGATCGCTGCCATCCCACTCGAGGCCCTGCTTGGTGTGCTGCTCGCCCGCAAGGCGGGCTCGCCTGCGCCACCCGAAGCCCAGGCCGCAGCCGCCGAAGCTGGCGCGGCTCAGACGTCGGCCGCGGCAGCACAGCCCGCGAGGGAGACGCGCACCACACCGCAGATGCCCGGCCAGGTCGCCCCTGCTGGCGCCGATACAGGGACAGGGGAGGAGCATGCCGAGACCTCGGCATCGGACACCCGTGAGCCGGTCCGCGAACGCGTCCCCACGCCGTAGTGCCTCCGGTCAACACCGCGGCATGCGGCCGCGTCCTACATGCATAGACGTGACGTTCCGACGGTCCGCGCGGGCGCTCAGCCTTAGAGTCCTTGAACGGTGATGTCGCCGGTACGGCAGGTGCTGCGCGACATGCGTCCCATCCACCGGAGCACTCCCGCATGGACACCATTACCCCACGGCTCGTACTGAATCAGCAGTCCATCGAAGCCGCGAAGCGCGGCCTGCACGAGGGCGCGGTGACTCCCAGCTACGGTCCCTGGCGCGACGACATCGTCAAGCTCCTCAACGATGCACTGGCCACCGAACTGGTGTGCGTGCTGCGCTACAAGCGCCACTACTTCACCGCGCACGGTCTCGCCTCTCCCACCGTCGCCGCTGAGTTCATGGAACACGCCACCGAGGAGGCGGCGCACGCCGATCGCATCGCCGAGCGCATCGTGCAGCTGGGCGGCGACCCCGACTTCTCCCCCGGCACCCTGCTCGGCCGCAGCCACGCCGACTACGACGAGTCCATGGACCTGAAGGCGATGATCCGCGCCAACCTCGTGGCCGAGCGCGTCGCCGTGGAAACCTACCGGCAAATGATCCAGATCATCGGCGACAAGGACCCGACCACTCGCCGACTCCTGGAGGAAGTGCTGAACGACGAGGAAGAGCACGCCGACGACATGAAGGAACTGCTGGAAGAGCAGTAGGCGTTGGACACGCCGTTACCCAACCTCGACCCACGGAAGGAGAAGCCCATGCGAGCCCGCATCCTGTTTGCCCCCGCCCTCGCCGCCGCCCTGTCGGCTGCAGCACTCGTCACTCTGCCCGGTTGCGCAGTCATGCGTGGCCAGGAGACGGTCGGTTCCTACGTCGACGACGCAACCATCACCACGCAGGTCAAAGCCAAGATGGTGGAGAACAAGCAAGTGGATGCCGGCGCCATCAAGGTGGAAACCTTGAACGGCACCGTGATGCTGTCCGGCTTCGCCAAGAACGAAACCGAGCGGGCCACGGCCGAGCGCATCGCACGCGATGTGAACGGCGTGAAGTCGGTCAGGAACCAGTTGGTCATCCGCCCCTGAGGCGCGCGGAGCGAACACCAAGCAAAAAGGGCCCTCGCGGGGCCCTTTTTCTTGTTCCAGGTATGGCTTCAGCGCCCGAAGCCCGCTCGACGCTGAGGCTTGAAGCGCGGCGGACGTCCGGAGCCCGGACGTGCAGGCGCACCGTTCGCACGCGGCGGCCTGGGCGCAAGCGCGGGTTCCGGCTTGCGCGGCTCGAGGCCGGACACCGTAGCCACGGGGATGCGCTGGGTGGTGAAGTGCTGGATGCGCCGCACCATGCCCGCATCTCCGCGCTCGGCCAGCGTGACGGCCAGCCCGCTTCGCCCGGCGCGGCCCGTGCGGCCGATGCGATGCACGTAGTCCTCCGCCTTCATTGGCAGGCCGTAGTTCACGACGTGGCTGATGGTCGGCACGTCGATACCGCGAGCCGCCACATCGGTAGCGACCAGCACGCGCAGCTGGCGCGTCCTCAAGCCTTGCAGCACGCGGTTGCGACGCCCCTGCGGCATGCCGCCGTGCAGCGAGGCCACCTTGTGCCCCATGTCGGCCAGGCGGTCGGCCAGCCAGTCGGCGTCGCGCTGGGTGCTGGTGAACACCACCGCCTGGTCCACGGCGCGCTCGGTGAGGATGTGGTCCAGCAAGGCATTCTTGTGCTCGAGGTCGTCGGCCCAGTGCAGGCGCTGCTCGATGTGCTCGTGGCGGTCGGTGTGGGAAGCCACCTCCACGCGCACCGCATCCTTCAACAGGCGCTCGGCCAGTCGCCCCGCATGGCCCGCGAAGGTCGCGCTGTACATGAGGGTCTGGCGAGCCGGCGGTAGGTGATCCGCGATGGTCTGGATGTCATCGATGAAGCCCATGTCGAGCATGCGGTCGGCCTCGTCGAGCACCAGCGCTTCCACGTTCTCCAGCACGGCCTTGCCGGTGGTCAGGTGATCGAGCAGCCGGCCCGGCGTGGCGATGAGGATGTCCAGCGGCTGGCGCAGCGCCTTGATCTGCGCGGGATACGGCACGCCGCCCACCACGGTAGCGACACGCAGCCCCTGCACGTGGCGACCGTACGTCGCCGCGGACTTCGCAACTTGCATCGCCAGTTCCCGCGTCGGTGCGAGCACCAGGACGCGCGGGCCATAAACGGCTCCCTTGTCGCGCCGCCGGGAGGAATCGGCCCGCGCCTGCAGCACGCGCTGCAGCGCCGGGAGGATGAACGAAGCGGTCTTGCCGCTGCCCGTGCTGGATGCCACGCGCACGTCGCGGCCTTCGATGGCGGGCGGGATGGCCTGAGCCTGGACGTCGGTGGCCTGCGTGTAGCCGGCATCGGCCACCGCTTTGGAAAGGGCTGGGTGCAGCCCGAGGGTATCGAAACTCATGAGGTCTTTCGAGCAAGGTGCGCGCGTGCATCAAGCACGCAAGACGCACCCGCGGGCTCGTGGAGCCCGCCGGTCAGGTCGCCGGGAGAACGTTCGGGGAACAGTCAGAGCGACGGCATCGCCGCCGACCGGCCCGCATGCGTGAACGCTGGAGGGATCAAGACCCACCCCGCAGGGGGGAAGGCTCGAAGAGGTCGAAGGAGATGAGCGGATCGCCGCCGCCACGAGGCGACGGCGAACCGCCGATTGTACCGGCTCGACCAGGGCCGCTCAAAGGGCCAGCAGGTGCTGCCGGTAATACGCGAGCTCGTCGATGGACTCGTGGATGTCGGCCAGGGCGGTGTGCGACTGGGCCTTCTTGAAGCCCTCCAGCACACCCGGCTTCCAGCGCCGCGCCAGCTCCTTGAGGGTGCTCACGTCCAGGTTGCGATAGTGGAAGAACGCCTCGAGCTGCGGCATGTAATTGGCCAGGAAGCGCCGGTCTTGACAGATGCTGTTGCCGCACATGGGCGACTTGCCCGGTGGCACGTAGCGTTTGAGGAAATCGATCACCTGCATCTCGGCCTGCGCCTCGACCACGCGCGACGCCTTCACCCGGTCGATGAGGCCGCTCCGGCCGTGCGTGCCCTTGTTCCAGGCATCCATGGCATCCAGCGTGGCATCGCTCTGATGCACCGCGAACACGGGGCCTTCCACGCGCACACTCAAGTTCGCGTCCGTGACGACGACCGCGATCTCGATGATGCGGTCACGCTCCGGAACGAGGCCCGTCATCTCGAGGTCGATCCACACCAGGTTCTGGTCGTTGACAGGTAGGGCGGTGTCGGTCATGCGGCTCTCCTTGGGCGGCCATTCTCGCAGGCCCGGCCCGCGGAACAGGGGCATGGGCCTTCGGCCTACACTTGCCGGCCATGAGCTCTTCCGCGTTCACCCTGCTGTTCGCGGCCGCCCTGGTGGTGTCGCTGGCGATCAGGTTCTGGCTGGCCAGTCGGCAGATGAAGCACGTCGCCGCGCACCGCGACGCCGTGCCCGCCGCTTTTGCAAGCACCATCAGGCTCGCCGCGCACAAGAAGGCTGCCGACTACACGCTGGCCAAGGTCCGCTTCGGCTTGCTCTCCACCGCCTTCGGCGCCGCGGTGCTCGTGTGCTGGACGCTGCTGGGCGGCCTGGACCTGTTGAACGCCGCCGTCCGAGATGCCTTGCAGCCACGCCTAGGCAGCATGGCCTACCAGCTCGCATTGCTGGCCATCTTCAGCGTGCTCAGTGGCGCGCTGGACCTCCCATTCGAGATATACAGCACCTTTCGCATCGAGCAGCGCTTCGGTTTCAACCGCACGACCTGGAAGCTCTACGTAGCGGACCTCGCCAAGGGCTTGCTCTTGGGCGCCGTGGTGGGGCTACCCATCGCCGCCCTCATCCTGTGGATCATGGGCGCGGCCGGTCGACTGTGGTGGCTATGGGCGTGGGGTGCATGGATGGGCGTCCAGGTGCTGATCCTGGTGCTCTACCCCACCGTCATCGCGCCGCTGTTCAACAAGTTCGAACCCTTGTCGGACGAAACGCTCCAGGCACGTGTGCAGTCCCTGATGTCGCGCTGCGGTTTCGCCGCCAAGGGCTTGTTCGTGATGGACGGCAGCCGACGCTCCGCGCACGGCAATGCCTACTTCACCGGGTTCGGTGCGGCCAAACGAGTGGTCTTCTTCGACACGCTGCTCGCCAAGCTGTCCCCCGGCGAGGTCGAGGCCGTGCTCGCCCATGAGCTGGGGCATTTCAAGCTCAGGCACGTACAGAAGCGCATGGCGGCCATGTTCTGCATCAGCCTGGCCGGCTTCGCATTGCTGGGCTGGCTGTCCAGCGAGACCTGGTTCTACACCGCGCTGGGGGTGCAGCCTTCCTTGGCCGCACCGAACGACGCAATCGCACTGCTGCTGTTCATGTTGGTCGTACCGGTGTTCGGCTTCTTCATCGCCCCGCTCCTGTCGCACCTCTCACGCCGTCACGAGTTCGAAGCGGATGCCTACGCCTGTGCACAGGCGGACGGTCGCGACCTGGCCGCCGCGCTGCTCAAGCTGCATGAGGACAACGCGTCCACGCTGACACCCGACCCGCTGTATGTCCGCTTCTACTATTCGCATCCCCCGGCGGGCGAGCGGCTGGCGGCATTGCCCGGAGCTCAACCTCATACGCAACATGCAGGCTGACTCCATGACGCCTCTGCTGCACGCGCGATGCAAGCCGGTCACGGGCGACCCCATGGGCGAGGCGGAGATCCTGCGTCAGTTGCAGCAAGTGAGCGGCTGGCTGCTGCACGATGGCGCCATCGAGAAGAACTTCACCTTCCGAAACTGGCTGGAGACCCTGGCCTTCGTGAACGCCGTCGGGTGGATCTGCCACACCGAGGACCACCATCCGGAGGTGTCCCTCGGCTACGACCGCTGCGTGGTGCGCTTTCGCACACACTCAATTGGGGGCGTGTCGCTCAACGACTTCATCTGCGCGGCCAAGGTGAACGCCCTGGTGGCATTCGCGGCGTGAGCACTGGGCTCATGCACTGGCAGCCTTGAGCCGCCCCTCCGGGCCGGACGATGGCCTCGACCTCGGGCTGGTCATTGCCGGCTTCGGCCGCCACTACATCGTCGAGTCCCCAGAGGGACAGCGCGTCCTGTGCCATCCGCGAGGCAAGAAGAGCGACTGTGTGGTCGGTGATCGCGTGCGCTGGCAGGCAGTGGCCGACGAGGGCGTGATCGAGCACGTCGATCCACGCCGCAACCTGCTGTTCCGGCAGGATGAATGGCGTACCAAGGCGTTCGCCGCGAACCTGGATCAGATTCTTGTCATGGTGGCGAGCGAGCCGGTGTTCAGCGAGTCGCAACTCGCGCGCGCCCTCATCGCAGCCGAGAGTGCCGGCATCGGGGCGCGAGTGCTGCTGAACAAGGCCGATCTCCCGGCGATCACGGCCGCCCGCGAACGTCTCGCGCCTTATCGGGCCATGGGGTATTCCACGCTGGAGCTTGCGTTGAAGGCCCGGCCTGACGAAGCACGCGCGGCACTAAATCCACTGCTTGCCGGCAACGCCACGCTGGTGCTAGGGCCGAGCGGAGCCGGCAAGAGCACCCTCATCAACCTGCTCGTACCCGAGGCCAACGCGCAGGTTGGCGAGGTTTCGCTGGCGCTCAACACCGGCCGCCACACCACCACGGCCACGCAGTGGTACTGGCTCGAAGCCACTCGTGACAGCGCCCTGATCGACTCGCCAGGCTTCCAGGAATTCGGTCTGAAGCAGGTGGATGCCAAGGCATTGCCGGCGCTCATGCCCGACCTTCGCGAGCACGTGGCGAACTGCCGCTTCTACAACTGCACGCACTTGCACGAGCCGGGTTGCGGCGTGCGCGCGGCCCTCGAGCGCGGCGAAATCAGCGAGTCGCGCTACCGCATCTACCGCGAGATCCTCGAGGAGCTGACGCAAACCCGGTGGTGAATGAGATCCTCACAGCTCAACCGACGAGGTTCGCCAGCGTCAGCAAGGCCAGCAGCAGCATCCACAGCACCACCGAGCGCCACACCAGTCCCACGATGCTGCGCAGATGGCCCGGCACCGGCACCGCACCGGGAGTCGACCCCTCCGCGTCCATGTCGCCCGAGCTTCCGCCGCGGTCGAACGTCTTCGAACGGTCCGGGGTCACACCGGGCGCGGCACTCCCGCCCAGCTGCACGCCCACCGCCCCGGCCGCTGCGGCGAGGATGATCCCTTCATTGACGTGCTTCCACAGTCCTGCATCGCGGCGCCAGCAGCTGACCGCCTCCTCGAAGTTGCCGACCACCGCAAAGCCAAAGGCGGTGAGCCGCGCCGGAAGGTGGTCGATGAAGCCGAACAGCCGTCGCGACAGCCGCATCACACGCTCATTGGTCGGCTCGCCTACCGTACGGTTCTTGTAGGCCCAGTAGCGGCTGGCGAACTCCGACATGCGGTACAGCACCGCGCCGGCCGGACCTAGGCCGAAAGTGGCCAACACGACGAACCAGAAGAACACGCCGAACATGTGGCGATGCGCGGCGAGCAGCGAATGCTCGACGACATGGCGCAGCAACTCGGTGCGCGGCAGCTCGCTCGCATCCAGGTGGCGCCATTCCGACAGCAGCCGGCGCGCCTCATCCTCATCGCCTCGCTCCAGCGCATCGCGGATGCTGGTGAAGTGGTGGCTGAACTGCCGAAAGCCGAGCGTCAGGTACAGCACCGCCACGTTCCACGCCAGCGCCGCAAGGATGCTGAAGCGCACCATGACGAAGTAGAGGCCCCAGGCGAGCAGCGAGGGGGCTATCACCGTCACCCCCCAAACCACCCATGCGTGATGTCGACCCCCCGCATCGAAGTTGCGCCCCGTCCAACGCATCCACTGCGTCAGCGCATCATGCACCGGATTGTGGTGCGGCAGCGGCTTGAGCTGCTCAATCAGCAAGGCGAACAGGACGGAGAAGAAACTCATGCGCGCGGATGATACCGGCGCCTCCCCCGCGCACCTGCTCGATTCAGGCTGACAGAAAGCGGTAGAAGTTGCGCAGCATGGCCGCTGTCGCGCCCCAGATGAAGTAGCGCTGGGCGGGGTCGGTAGCGCTTTGCCAGGGCATGGAGAAGAACTCGCGCAGCGCCCCGTTGGCCTGCACCGCATGCCGGCGATGGTGGACGGGCGACATGAGGAAGGCCAGCGGCACCTCGAACACTTCCGCCACCTCGAAGGGATCGGGCTCGACCCTGAAGGGTGGCTCGATCAGTGCGACCACGGGCGTCACGATGAAGCCCGTTCCGGTGGTGTAGTGCGAAAGGCTGCCCAGCACGTCGACATGCCGGGCGTGCAGCCCGATTTCCTCCTCGGCCTCGCGCAGCGCGGTGGCGATGGCATCCGCATCCTGCGGTTCCGCACGACCGCCCGGGAAGCTGATCTGACCAGGATGGTCAGCCAGATGATCGGTGCGCCGTGTCAGCAGGACCGTCACCTCAGCGCGTTGCACCAACGGCACCAGCACCGAAGCGTGCCTGGGCTCGCGGTCGGTGGAACGCCGTTCCACAGCCACCTCGGGCGACCACGACGGCGGTGAGGCGAAGCGACGACGCAGGGCGTCAGGGCGCAGACGCTCGGGCGGCACGGGCGCCAGGTGCTCATCTATGCCCAGCACAGGCAGCTGCTGCGGATCGAAGCTCAACGGCATGGGCCATTCTGAAACGAAAAGGCCGCCCCATGAGGAGCGGCCTTTTAGCGAGCGTGAAGCGTGTCGTGTCCGGGTCAACTCTGCACAGCGCTGGTCGCGTCTGCAGTTGCCCTGCTCTGCCTTCGTCAGGCCAGCTTTTCGCGGATCCGTGCGGACTTGCCGGAACGCTCGCGCAGGAAGTACAGCTTGGCGCGGCGCACGTCGCCGCGGCGCTTGACTTCGATGGATGCGATCAGCGGACTGTAGAGCTGGAAAGTGCGCTCCACGCCTTCGCCACTGCTGATCTTGCGCACGATGAAGCTGGAGTTCAGGCCACGGTTGCGCTTGGCGATGACCACGCCTTCGTAGGCCTGCACGCGCTTGCGGTTGCCTTCCACCACGTTGACGTTGACGACCACCGTGTCGCCCGGTGCGAAAGCCGGAATGGTCTTGTTGAGTCGAGCAATCTCTTCCTGCTCGAGGGTTTGGATGAGGTTCATGTTTTCTCCGTACGATCGTGCACCGGTGATAGGAGTTGATGTGCGGGGCACCCTGTTGGCGCCCCTACCCGGACAGAGGATCGAAAAGCCCGCGATTATAAGCCGCGAGCCACAAGAAACATTTCGTCCGCGGCACTCAAACGGCCGGCGGCGCGGGCGGCGGCGATGAGGTCGGGCCGCCGTGTGGCCGTGATCTCCAGCGAACGCTCTCGGCGCCATCGCGCGATCTCGGCATGGTGACCCGACAGCAGCACCGAAGGAACCGCATCCGGCCCCTCGGGACGCATGAGCACCTCCGGCCGGCTGTAATGCGGGCAATCGAGCAAACCGTCTGAGAAGCTGTCCTGCTGGTGCGATTGGGCATCCCCCAGCACACCTTCCTGCAGCCGCGCCGCTGCATCGAGCAGCGCCAGCGCGGGCAGTTCCCCCCCCGACAGCACGAAGTCGCCGAGGCTCAACTCGACATCGACATGCCGATCGAGGAAGCGCTGATCGATGCCTTCATAGCGGCCGCAAAGCAGGACCGCACCGGCCCCGGCGGCGAAGCGGCGCACCGTTTCCTGGTCCATGCGCCGACCGGTCGGCGTGAAATGGACGAGCGGCACGGCGTCTTCGCGGCCGGCGCGTATGGCCGCGAGCGCGCGCTCCAGCGGCTCCACCAACATGACCATGCCCGGACCCCCGCCGTAGGGCCGGTCGTCGATGCGGCGATAGGTATCGTCGGCAAAGTCTCGCAAGGACCACAGCCTCACGTCCACCTGCCCGGAGGCAAATGCCCGCCGGGTTACACCCTGTGTCAGATGTGGACCGAAAAGCTCGGGAAAGAGCGTGATGACGTCGAAGCGCATGAAGCCGCTTCAGTAGTCCAGACCCCAGTCGACGGTGATGCGACGCGCAGTCAGGTCCACCTCGCCGACATAAGCGGAAACAAAGGGAATGAGCCGCTCGGCCGCCTTATCGCCTTGCCGGTCGCCCTCGGGCGCGACACGAAGCACGCAATGCGGCCCAGTGTCGAGCAGCCCCGTCACGGTGCCGAGGTGAATTCCTTGCTGATTGACCACCGCGAGTCCGATCAGGTCCACCCAGTAGTACTCGTCGGGGTCGGCGGTAGGAAAACTTGCACGCGAAACAAAGACACGCGCCCCTCTAAGGGCCTCTGCCGCGTTGCGGTCATCGACATCCTGCGCCTGGGCGATGACCGCCTCGCCATGCGGGCGGGCAGTCTTGATCTTCAGCAATGAGGGCAGTGGGGTCACGGTCGGTCGCTTGGTGGCAGCAGAACCGTCGGGCGGCTTCAGGAACCATCGGCGCGACGAGAACAGCGCCTGTGGATCGGCCGCAAAGGGCTGGACCTTGATCCAGCCCTTGACTCCCCAGGCCTCCACGACGCGACCAACCTCGACCGCGTCGTCGGGGCAAACGAGGGTACCGCAGGCAAGGGGCGGCGCCGCCATGGCGGTGTTACGCCCCTCTGGCGTCAAGCCGTGGCGGCCTTGGCCTGCGCCACCAGGCGGGCCACGGTGGGCGACAACTGCGCTCCCTTGCTCGACCAGTATTCGACGCGGTCGAAGGCCACGCGCAGCGGCTGCTCCGCGCCAGAGGCAACGGGGTTGTAGAAGCCCACGCGCTCGATGAAGCGCCCATCGCGGCGAACGCGTGAATCGGCAACGACGAGGTTGTAGAAGGGACGCTTCTTGGCGCCGCCACGTGCGAGTCGGATCACGACCATGCAGTTTCCTTGAACTAATGAACACATCCCCCGCACCAGGAGACACTTCAGGGCGAGCGATCAACACGAGGTGCCGCGCACTGCTTGCTGCTGCACCGGCTTCATCGATGCCGTAGATACGCCGCTTACACCATGCAAGCGGCCGTCACCGAAACCGCGCATTATAAACTCGCGCTGCGCCCACTCGCCCCCATGGACTCCCCTACCCTGCTCATCCCGTCCAGCATCCCGGCCGACTTGTCTGCGATCGCGGCCGTCTATGCCTGGCATGTCAAAAAGGGCGCCGGCACATTCGAGCCCGACGCCCCCAATAAGGGCGACCCCGCCCAGCGCCGCGAGGAATTCGTCGGCAAGGCCGCGGTGATCGGGCACGCGGCGAATCCCGACTCCCTTGGCCTGAATTGCACCCTGGTCTTTGTACATACCAGTGTGTTGGAGGGTGCCGGCTGGGAGACCCCACGATGGATCGATGTGCTCCCCATGCAGCGACCGTCCGGTGGAAGCACCGATACGCCACCGGCCGAGACCTAATGAAGTCGAAAACGCTCGCCACCTGGGTCGCGGTGCTGGGAGGCAGCGTGGGCCTGCATCGCTTCTACCTGCACGGCTTTCGCGACATCTGGGGCTGGCTGCATCCCTGGCCCACATTCGTTGGACTTTACGGCGTTCAGCGCATGCAGGAGTTCGGCCAGGACGACCGGCTGTCATGGGCACTCATCCCGCTGCTCGGCGCCATGGTGGCGCAGGGCATGCTTTGGGCCATCGTCTATGGGCTGACCTCCGACGACCGGTGGGACCGCCGGTTCAATGCCGGTCAGGCCAGCCCGGGCAGTGGCTGGGGTGCGGTCATCGGCGTGGTGGCTGCGCTGATGGTCGGCGCCGGGGTGCTCATGGCCACCATCGCCTTCTCGGGCCAGCGGTTCTTCGAGTACCAGATTGAAGAGGCACGCAAGATCAGCCAGTAAACTGGCCTCGCCACGACGCCTGCAGCCGAACTCAGACGAAGAGGACCAGGCTGGCCCAGTAGGCCAACGCCGCTACCGAAGCGGAGGCCGGGATGGTGAAGATCCAAGCCCACACGATGCTGCCAGCCACTCCCCAGCGCACGGCCGAGGCCCTGCGTGCCGAGCCCACGCCGACGATCGCGCCGGTGATCGTGTGCGTGGTCGACACCGGCACGCCCAGGCCTGTGGCGAGGAACAGCGTGACGGCACCGCCCGTCTCGGCACAAAAGCCACCCACGGGTTTGAGCTTAGTGAGCTTCTGCCCCATCGTCTTCACGATGCGCCACCCGCCGAACAACGTGCCCAGGCCAATGGCCACGTAGCACACCCAGATGACCCAGGTGGGAGGCAACTTCTGGCCCGCCTGCGTGTAGCCGGTGGCGATGAGAAGCATCCAGATGATGCCGATGGTCTTTTGCGCGTCGTTGCCACCGTGCCCCAGGCTGTACAGGCCGGCCGAGATCAGCTGAAGACGCCGGAACCAGTTGTCTACTCGCAGGGGTGAGGCACGACGAAACAGGTGCGCCACGGCCAGCATCAGGAGCGAGCCGAAGAAAAAACCCAGCATGGGCGACAGCAGGATGAAGAGCACCGTCTTGAGGATGCCCGCTGCGATGAGCGAGACGGTGCCCGACTTCGCCATGGCTGCACCCACGATACCGCCGATCAGCGCGTGCGAGGAGCTTGACGGAATGCCATACCACCAAGTGACCACGTTCCAGACGATGGCGCCAACCAGCGCACCGAACACGACGTGCGTGTCCACCACGTCGGGGTGCACGATGCCCTTGCCCACCGTGGCAGCGACCTTCAGCTGGAACACCGCAATGGCAACAACGTTGAAGAAGGCCGCGAAGGCGACCGCTTGCTGCGGCTTGAGCACGCCCGTGGACACCACGGTAGCGATGGAGTTGGCCGCGTCGTGAAAGCCGTTCATGAAGTCGAACGCGACGGCCAGACAGACAAGCATCGCGACGACCCAGAAGGCGGTTTGCACCTCACTCATGAAGAACCGTGCACCCGCCTCAGGAGTTTTCGAGGACCACGCCCTCGATGAGGTTGGCGACGTCTTCGCACCGGTCCGAGATGGATTCGAGCTGCTCGTAGATGGTCTTGAGCTTGATCAACTCACGCACATCGGTCTCTTCTCGAAAGAGCCGCGACATCGCCGCGCGCATCACACGATCGGCGTCGGACTCCAGCTTGTCGATCTCCTCGCAAGTCTTGATGGCGGCATCGGCGGTCTCGTGGTGATTGATGCGCGGCAGCAGCGTGACCGCGTGCTGCACGCGCTCGCAGCATTTCACGCTGAGCTCGGCCAGGCGGCGGATGTCTTCGTTCATCGCGCGCAGGTCATACAAAGACATGGTCTCGGTCACGTCCTGCAGCAGGTCGAGCACGTCGTCCATGCCGTTGATGAGACCGTGGATCTGGTCGCGGTCGATGGGCGTGATGAAGGTCTTGTGCAGCAGGCGGTTCACCTCGGCGGTGATGCGATCGGCGTGGCGCTCTGCCTGACCCACCTCTTCGGTGTAGCGTTCGCGCAGGGCCGGGTCGGCATAGTGCTCGATGAGATTGATGAAGGCGCGACCACCTTCGACGATGTGACCGCCGTGCTGATTGAACAGTTCGAAGAAGTTGCCTTCTCGGGGCAGCAGCTTGCCGAACAGCATCGATATCCCCTTGCATGCGCGCTCGCTGGGGCGAAGGGCGCTGGTCTGCAGAACCCGGGGAGTGTAGTTCAGCCCATGCGCGCGCCGTTCCGTTGCGCGCCGGGGTCCAGTACCGCCCGGCGGCCCGAAAAGCCGTCGAGCAGGGACAGCAGGTGCTCGAAGTCGGCAGCCCGGTCCAGCGGGTTGAAGTCGTCGGTCACGACGGTCATTACCGGCGCACCGTCGTAGCCGTGGAAGTGTTGCACGTAGGCATTGCACAAACGCTGGAGATAGCCTTCGTCGATGGCCTGCTCCATGGCGATGCCGCGTCTGCGAATGCGCCGTGTCAGCGTAGCCGGCTCGCCAGTTCCTCGCGCAAGCGCGTGTAGATCCGATGCTCTTCATCGGCGAGGTTCAAGCGAGCGAACAACGCATCCTTGGCGAACGGAAAATCGCTTACGACACCGCCGGTGAGTATGCCGGGCTGCGCCAGCGACTGCATCTGGCGTACGCGCTGGAAAAGGAACGCGAAATGGGCCTGGAAGGCGTAGCCGCAGGGGTCGTCGTAGAACCGGTCGAGGAAAGGGTTGTCCTCTGGTCGTTCGAGCAGCAGTTCAGCTCCAAGGCGGCCAGCCAGCTTGCGGGCCAAGGAACTCTTTCCCACGCCGATGGGCCCGTCGATGGCGATGTGTCTGAAGCGATGCAGCATGCGACTCATCGTCGCCTCAGCCGCGGAAGATGAAGTACACGGCACCCACGAGGCACAGACCGGCCCAGACGTAGTCGAGCTTGAAAGGCTCCTTCATGAAGAGCATGGCAAAGGGCACGAACACCGCCAGCGTAATCACCTCCTGCATGATCTTCAGCTGCGCGAGGCTCAGGCCCGACTGGTAGCCGATGCGGTTGGCGGGCACCTGCAGCAGGTACTCGAACAGCGCGATGCCCCAGCTCCCCAGTGCGGCCACGACCCACGGGGCTGAGGCCTGGTGCCTCAGATGACCGTACCAGGCAAAGGTCATGAATACGTTGGACGCGACCAGCAGCAGCGCGGTCTGTAGCCACGCGGGCAGCGTCGTCATTCGTCTTCCAGCCTCTCGACACGCTGTTCCGACACGCGTGGCAGCAGGGCACGGGCCGAGCCCACCCCGGGAATCACCGCCTCTGGCAGGGCTTCGACCAAGGGATAGAGCACGAAGGCGCGCAGATGCATGCGCGGGTGCGGCACCACGAGCCGGGGCGTGGCGATGTGGTGCTGGCCGTAGAGCAGCAGATCGAGGTCCAGGGTACGTGGCGCGTTGCGGTAGGGGCGCTCGCGGCCGTGCTCCTGTTCGATGCGCTGCAGCTCATCGAGCAGATCCTCGGGATCGAGCAGGGTGCGCAGCACCAGCACGGCATTGACGTAGTCGGGGCCCGACGAGTCGATGGGCGCGCTGCGGTAGAAACCTGAGGCGGCAACCCGCGTCGTGCGCGGCAGCGCGGCCAGCGATTGCATGGCACGCCCGATCACCTCGCACGAAGGGCCGAGGTTGGCACCCAACCCGATGCAGGCCAGTTCAGCGGCGTGGGACAAGTCAGGGCTCGCTGCCCGGCGCGGCGCCAGCGCCCGCCCCTGCCGGCTTGCGCCGACGCCTGCGGCGCTTCTTCGCCTGCTCGCCGACCGCCTCGCCGCCGGCTGGCCGGCGCGACAGCTCCTGCTCGCGCAGCGAGTCCATCAGCGCGCGGCGTTCCTCGTCGTCGCCAAGCGAGAAGTCTTCCCACCATTCGGCCATGGCGACGTCCAGCTCGCCGGCATCGGCCCGCAGCCTGAGGAAATCGAAGCCTGCACGGAACCGCGGCTGATCCACCAGCGTGAACGGCGCGTTGCCGACGCGCCGCTCGAAACGGGGTTGCATCATCCAGATCTCGCGCATGTCGGTGCCCAGCTTGCCCCGGCCCGAGATGTCGCCGATGCGCGCGTCGAACACGGAGTCGACGGCCTGCTGCAGCGCCGGAAACGGCGGCTCACCGGCCGCCTTCAGGCGCTGCCAACCGTCAAGCACGTCGTGCCACAGCATGCATGCAAGCATGAAGCTGGGCGCCACGGGCTTGTTCTCCGCCACGCGGCGGTCGGTGTCGGCCATCGCGAGCTGGATGAACTTCTCGCGGCCGTCATGCCGGTGCGCCTCGTCCAGGACCACGTCGAGGATCGGGAACACGCCGCGGTGGAGGCCTTGCTTGCGCAGTTCCTCCAGGCTGGCCAGAGAGTGGCCGGTCTGCAGCAGTTTGATCATCTCGTCAAACATGCGCGAAGCCGGCACGTTCTCGAGCAGCGACGCCATCGCCCGGATCGGCTCCCGCGTCTTGACTTCGATCTCGAAGCCCAGCTTGGCGGCAAAGCGCACCACTCGGATGATCCGAACGGGATCCTCCCGGTAGCGCGTCTCGGGGTCGCCGATGATGCGCAGCAGCTTGCGGCGAGCGTCTTGCAAACCCCCGTGGAAGTCGACCACGACTTCGCGCCGCGGGTCGTAGTACATGGCGTTGACGGTGAAGTCGCGGCGCGCAGCGTCCTCGACCTGCGTGCCCCACACGTTGTCGCGCAGCACGCGGCCGTCTGCGTCCACGGCGTGGCTGCGCCCGGCCAGCTCCGATTTGGAGGTCTTCTCGTTGCCGGTCACCGGTTCGGCGGCCGCGGCATCCATGACCGCGCGGAAGGTGGACACCTCGATCACCTCGTGGTCGCGTCCGCGGCCGAACACGACGTGCACGATGCGAAAGCGGCGCCCGATGATGAAAGCGCGCCGGAACAGCGACTTCACCTGCTCGGGCGTGGCATTGGTGGCGACGTCGAAGTCCTTGGGACGCAGACCCAGCAGCAGGTCTCGCACCGCACCGCCAACGATGTAGGCCTCGAAGCCCGCGTCGGCGAGAGTGCTCACCACCCTGATGGCACGTTCGTCCACGCGCGCAAGATCGATGCCGTGCTCCTCCTTGGGCACCTCCACGCGCCGACCCTTGTGAGGTCCCTTGCCGCCGCTGGCCCCCTTGCCGAGCAGCTTGTCGAAGAGCTTCTTGATCATGTGAACAAGTTCAGGATGCGCCAGCCGCGCTCGCGGGCCACCGCGGCCAGCGCGGGCGACGGGTTTGCCGCCACCGGATGCGTGGCGCGTTCGAGCAGCGGCAGATCATTGATGGAATCGGTGTACACCGTGGTGCGCGGGAAGTCGATCCACTGCCGGCCCTGACCGGCCAGCCACTGTTCCACGCGGGTCACCTTCCCCTCGCGATAGCTGGGCACACCCTCGATTCGGCCCGTGATGGTACCCCTTGCATCACGCTCCAGACGGACAGCGATCAGGTGCTCGATGCCGAAGGCCTGCGCGATGGGTCCGGTGATGAACTCGTTGGTGGCCGTGACGAGGGCCACCAAGTCTCCGGCCTCCTGGTGCTCGCGCACCAGCGCGCGGGCCCGAGGATGCAAGGGTTCAATCACCTCTTCCATGAAGCGGGCATGCGCGAGCCGGGCCTCCTGCGGCGTGCGCTCGCGCAACGGAGTCGTGACGAATCGGATGTATGCATGCACGTCGAGCCGGCCAGCACGGTAATCGGCGAAGAATTCGTCGTTGCGCCGGCGGAAGTCAGACTCCTCCACCCAGCCTTCGCGGATCATGAACTCGCCCCAGGCGTGGTCGGAGTCCAGGGGAATCAGCGTGTCGTCCAGGTCGAACAGGCACAGGGCCCCGAGGCTCATGCGTCACCCCCTTCGGCCAGCATCTGGCGCAGCAGGGGCACGGTGATGGCGCGCTTGTGGACCAGCGCAAAGCGGTCCAGCTGGTCGAGCAGTTCCATGAGGTGCTTGAGGTCGCGGGAAAAGCGGGTCAGCAGGTGGTCCATCACCTCGTCCGAAAGGAACAAGCCGCGGCGGTCAGCTTCGCGGCGCAGCGCGGCGCGCGACTCCGTTTCCGAGAGCGGCTGGATCGCCAGCACGTGGCCCCAGGCCAGCCTCGTGCGCAAATCGTCGCGCAGCGGAAGATCCACCGGCGGCAAACGGCCGGCGGCCGCCACCGGGATGCCGTGTGCGCTGGCATCGACGAACAGAGCGAAAGCTGCCTGCTGCTGCCCGGCATCGTAGGCATCGCAGCTGTCGAGGACGATGAGCGAACGGGTTTCATCCGCGGGCCACGGCGGGAGCTCGGCTGCGCTGAACCAGCCTACCTGCCCACCCTCGGCTTGCACGCGATGCGCGAGCGCCTGCAGCAGGTGCGTCTTGCCGCTCCCCGAAGGACCCCACAGATACACCGGCGCGGCACCTGCGTGGAGCGCACGCAGATGCTGCACAGCCATGACATTGGCCCCAGGCACGAAGGAGTCGAAACTTCGGGCCGAATCTACGGCCAGCGCGAGGGGAATCTGTCTCATGGAAGCACCCGGCGCCGCGCGCGACCCGGTCGCCCGGGCGCGGGCCGGGCGGGCATAGACGGTCGGACGTGGCAAGGGTTCATCAGACGGGAGGGCGGCGTGGCACCGGACTGCGACGAAAGCGAAGCGGCTCGCCCATGGAAGCCGCAAATTTTAAGAGGGGGAACGGGACAGGCCTTGGACGCTAATGCAGTCGCGGCCAGCCCACGTTGCGCAGCTCCGACACGCGGGCCGCGAGGGCGGCGTAGTCGTTTGCATCGGGCCGGTGCTCCAGGTAAGCGCTCAGGTCCTCCACGGCCTGCTGGTGCTGGCCCAGCTCGGCCAGCACCAGCCCACGGTCACGCCGCTCCTCCCAGGTGTGCGGCAGCAGTACCACCAAGCGTTGCTGCACGGCCAGCACGCGCGTCCAGTCCTCGGCGGTGCGATGGATCTCCTTCAGGTTGCGCAGCATGCGTGCCAGCACGTCGCGGGGAGGTGCAGCCTGGAGGAACAGGCCCAACGGCGCATCGAACTCACCGAGCAGCCCATGTGTGCGCTTGTAGGGCCCCAACAGCTCGTCGAGCTCCTCGCGCGACAGCGAATGGCCGGTGAACGGATCGATGATGACCTCGCCGTGCTGACGCCCCGTGTGCATGCGCAGCTTGATGAGAAAGTGGCCGGGGAACGAGACTCCCCGGGCGGTGAGGCCGATCTGCGTCGCCAGTTCGATGTAGATGACCGCCAGCGTGATCGGGATGCCGCGGCGAGTGGCGAGCACGGTATGCAGGTAGCTGTTACGCGGGTCGTAGTAGTTGTTGACGTTGCCTGCGAAGCCCAACTCCTGAAAGAAATACCGGTTCAACCAGCGCAGCCGCTGCACTGGCACGGCGTCGGCGGGGATGCGCCGCCTGAGCTTGTCGGCCTGCGCGTCGATGTCGGCCAGCACGGACTGGGTATCGAGGTCCGGATATTCGTCCTGTGCGATGGACGCCGCCGCTTCCACAAGGGACAGGCTTGCGTCGTCGGCCACCAGCGAGGAGAAGTACTCCAGCGCAGTGGGCGCGTCAAACCGCAGCGGCATGGGCATGAATCGAGTTTATGCGCGCCGGGCAAACTCGCCCAGCTTCAAGCCCGTGGCCAGCAGCATGCCGAAGTACAGGACCGCTGCGCCGGCCAGGCAGGCGGCCATCAATCCGATGCGGAGCAAGCGCTGTTCCCCGAGCGCGATCCAGTCAATGCTGCGCGCCGCCCAGAAGAGCCCCGCGCCGAGCGCGACGCAGCCCAGTACCACACGCAGCGTGAAGAGCCCCCAGCCGGGTGCTGGCACGTAGTCGCCGCGCCTGCGCAGGCCCATGTACAGCAACAGCGCATTCAGCAGCGCGCCCAGGCCGATCGAAAGCGCCAGGCCCGCCTGGCCGAGGTACGGGACGAAGAGTGCGTTCATCGCCTGCGTCAGCAGCAGCACCGAAATGGCGATCTTCACCGGTGTGCGGATGTCCTGCCGGGCATAGAAACCGGGGGCGAGGATCTTCACCCCCACGAGCCCCATGAGCCCCACGCCGTAGCCCATCAGGGCGAGCGCCGCCTGCTGCACGTCGCGCCCGGTGACAGCGCCGTAGTGGTACAGCACTGCGATCAGCGGCTGCGGGAACACCAGCAGCGCGACCGCACAGGGCAATGCCAGAAGCAGAACGAGGCGCAGGCCCCAGTCGAGCAGCCCCGAGTAGTCGGCGCCGTCGTCCTTGGCCCGTGCAGCGGACAACTGCGGCAGCAGCACGACGCCGAGCGCCACGCCCAGCAATGCCGTCGGGAACTCCATCAGTCGGTCCGCCCATGTGAGCCAGGACACCGCCCCCACGCCGACGTGGGTGGCGATCTGGGTATTGATGATGAGCGACAGTTGGGCGACCGACACACCCAGGAGCGCCGGCAGCATCTGCTGCAGCACCCGGTGCACGCCTGGGTGGTGCCAGGCTGCCGCCATGGCACGCGGCGTGATGCCAATGCGCGGCAGACAGCCGATGCGCAGGAGAGCGGGCACCTGGATGGCCAACTGCAACACGCCACCAACCATGACACCAGCGGCCAGGGCGTAGGCCGGCGCAATGCCCCAGGCACGAAACTGCGGCACGAGACCACAGGCCGCGGCAATGACTGCCATGTTGAGCAGCACCGGCGTGGCAGCCGGCACTGCGAAGCGCTTCCAGGTATTGAGAATGCCGGCGGCAAGCGCCACCAGTGACATGCAGGCGATGTAGGGGAACATCAGCCGGGTCATGGCGACCGCGCCGTCGAACTCCTTGAGCCCGGCCGCCATGAGCCAGACGACCACCGGCGCGGCGGCCACGCCGATCACGCTGGTCAGCGCCAGCGCCCAGAACAGCAGCGTACTCACAGCGTCTATGAGGCCCCGCGTGGAGGCATCCCCTTCCCGTGTGCGCGTGGCGGCGAGGATGGGCACGAAGGCCTGCGAGAACGCTCCTTCGGCGAACAGGCGTCGCAGCAGGTTGGGGATGCGAAAGGCAACCTGATAGGCATCGGCCCAGGCGGAAGCACCGAACGCGGCGGCCACGAGCGTTTCGCGAACGAGACCCGTGATGCGGGACAACAAGGTCAACAGAGAGACGGTGGAGGCCGTCCGCAGCAAGTTCATCGATGTGGTGGCGGCGGCCCATTGCCCGCGCAGGGACGAAAAGAAGGCGGCGATTATAGAAAGTGCCTACTCACGGGCGGGGTGCCTGCATGGCGACCGGACGCCGGCTGCTATACTATTTGTCTTTGCCTCCACTTGGACCCCGCACGGGATCGCATCCGCAATGGCCACTTCCTCCAAAGCCAAGAAGAGAACCGTCCGCCTCGCTTCGGGCCGCAAGCGTGCCCGTCAGGACGTCAAGCTCAACGCCGCCAACACGGCGCTGCGCTCCAAGTTCCGTACCGTCATCAAGAACGTCCAGAAGGCCGTCGCCTCGGGCGACAAGACCAAAGCCGCCGATCTCTTCAAGTCCGCCCAGAGCGTGATCGACTCCGTGGCTGACAAGGGCATCTTCCACAAGAACAAGGCAGCTCGTCACAAGAGCCGCCTGTCGGCGAAGATCAAGGCGCTGGCCGCCTGATCCAGACAGGCCAAGTGGAGCAGAAGGGCTCGCGAAAGCGAGCCCTTCTGCTTTTCCGACGAGCATTCCACCTTTCGAAATTTGGCGCTGTTTGTGAGCTGGGCTACTACGAAGCCTCGCCCGCGTGCTCCGTCTCCCCTCCCTGGGGCAACAGGCAGGCATCGCTGGTCTGGAGGCGGTTGTCGCGTGCGAAGTTCATGACGAAATCCCAGGCCATGGGCTCGACCTCGCGCAGCTTCTCGTTGACGATCGCGTACTTCACGCCATTGATCACTCGCGGCACGCAGTAGGGCGAGTAGCCGATGAAGGCGCCGATGCCCTTGCGCACGCCTTCCGGCCTGAAGCACGACATCGCGCCGCACAGCCGCTCGGCCCAGTCGCTGGGCCTGAAGGTCCGCCCGTCCTCCGTGATGCCCTGGATGAAGACTTGGCGGAGTGGGGGCTGGGTCATGAGATGGAACAGCGCCAACGGCGCCTGACAGGAGAGGTTGGGTTCGCGCCGGTCGGCGGATCCAAAAGAGGCGGTATTTTGCCGTGAAGCCGCAGTGGTGCGGCGCCAAGCATTCCGCGGTCGCCAGCGCATCAGGCCTCGGAGGACCCACCTTTAGAATCGGCCGCTTCCGTCCCGGCGCATCTCTCGTCGAGGTCCGCATCTCCGCGCCGGCGGCCCACTCCCCACGCAAGGCCACGCCGCGATGAACGCTCCCGACCCGATCGCCCTGAATCCCGAGCCCCACGTGATGAGGACCTACGGCCGCTTGCCGCTGGCCTTGTCGCACGGCCGAGGCTGCTGGGTGTGGGACACGGAAGGCCGCAAGTACCTGGATGCGCTGGCCGGCATCGCGGTCAACACCCTGGGCCACGCGCATCCGAAACTGGTGCCCGCCCTGCAGGAACAGGTGGGCAAGCTGATCCACACCTCGAACTACTACGCCGCGCCGATGCAGGAACGGCTGGCAGCCAAGCTGTGCGAGCTGTCGGGCCTGGACAAGGCATTCTTCTGCAACTCGGGGCTCGAGGCGAACGAGGCCGCCATCAAGATCGCGCGCAAGTTCGGCCACGACAAGGGCATCGCGCGGCCGGAGATCGTCGTGTACGAGAAGGCCTTTCATGGCCGGTCGCTCGCCACGCTGTCGGCCACGGGCAATTCCAGGGTGCAGGCTGGCTTCGAGCCGCTGGTCGAAGGCTTCGTGCGCGTGCCGCTGAACGACATGGCGTCCATCGAGCGGGTGGCCGCCGAGAACCCGAACGTCGTCGCGGTGTTCCTGGAGGTGATCCAGGGCGAAGGCGGCATCAACCCCGCCAGCATCGAGTACCTCCAGAAGGTACGGCGCGTGTGTGACGAGCGCGGCTGGCTGCTGATGCTCGACGAGGTCCAATGCGGGATCGGCCGTACCGGCAAGTGGTTCGCACACCAGTGGGCCGGCATCCGGCCTGATGTGATGCCGCTGGCCAAGGGCCTGGGCTCGGGAGTGCCGGTGGGGGCGGTGGTCTGCGGGCCGCGTGCGGCCGGCGTGCTGGGCCCCGGCAACCACGGCACTACCTTCGGCGGCAACCCGCTCGCCATGCGAGCCGCGATCGAAACGCTCACCATCATGGAAGAGGACCGGCTGCTCGACAACGCCACGGCCATCGGCACGCTGCTGCGCGAGAGCCTGCGCAGCGAGCTCGAATCGGTGCCGGGGTTCGTGGAGATCCGCGGCCAGGGGCTGATGATCGGCATCGAGCTCGACCGGCCCTGCAACGAACTGCTCGCTCGCGCCGCGCAGGCGGGCCTGCTCATCAGCGTGACGGCCGAGCGCGTGGTGCGACTGCTGCCCCCGCTCATCATGAGCGAACCCGAAGCGCGCCAGGTGGTCGGCATCCTCGTGCCGCTGATCAAAGAGTTTCTCGCGGCTTCACGGCAATGAAACCCGGCATGAGTCTCATCAAGCACTACCTGCAGTTCAAGGATTTCCGCACCGAGGAGTACGCCTACCTCTTCGACCGCACGGCCATCATCAAGAAGCGGTTCAAGAACTACGAGAAGTACACGCCACTCGCCGATCGGACGCTGGCCATGATCTTCGAGAAGGCCAGCACGCGCACCCGCGTGAGCTTCGAGGCGGGCATGTACCAGATGGGAGGCTCGGTGGTCCATCTGACCACGGGCGACAGTCAGCTGGGCCGCGCCGAGCCCGTGGAGGACAGCGCGCGGGTCATCAGCCGCATGGTCGACCTGGTGATGATCCGCACCTATGAGCAGTCCAAGATCGACGCCTTCGCCGCCCATTCGCGCGTACCGGTGATCAATGGGTTGACCAACGAGTACCACCCCTGCCAGATCCTCGCCGACATCTTCACCTTCATCGAGCACCGTGGCAGCGTCGCAGGCAAGGTGGTGGCCTGGGTGGGCGACGGCAACAACATGGCCAACACCTGGCTTCAGGCCGCCGACATCCTCGGCTTCACGCTGCACGTGAGCACGCCCAGCGGCTACGAGATCGATCCGCAGGTCGCGGGGGTCAGGAACACCGGGTGCATCAAGACCTTCCGCAACCCGCTGGACGCCTGCCGCGGGGCCCACCTCGTGACCACGGACGTGTGGACGAGCATGGGCTTCGAGGCCGAGAACGAGACGCGCCGCAAGGCCTTCGCCGACTGGTGCGTGGACGGGGAGATGATGGCCGCGGCGCAGCCCGATGCGTTGTTCATGCACTGCCTGCCCGCGCACCGCGGGGAGGAGGTCGAGGCAGAGGTCATCGACGGCCCGCAGTCGGTCGTGTGGGACGAGGCCGAGAACCGACTGCACGTGCAAAAGGCGCTGATGGAATACCTGCTGATCGGGCGGATCGGCTGAGCGTCTTCACCGCGGCGGTGCCAAGCCCTTCGACAGGCTCAGGGCCGTACGGCGCGACAGGAGCTTCTTCATGACACCAGGCCTCCACTTGCGTCATCAAACATCCCGGTCGAGCGGCTGAGCGAGGTAACGCGACACGCGCGGAGGCGTATCGGCGACATGGAAGGACTGCCGGCGCTCGCGCAAGGACAGGTCATAGGCTGTCATGCGCTCGAAATGCCGTAGGTGCTCGACCCAGGATTCGTCGACGAAGTGCTCGATGTAGCGGCCGGCATGGGCGGGGTCGCGAAACAGGCCCCATGAGAGGACGCCGTGACGCAGGCGGTTGCGCCGCGTCTCCTGCATCACCTCGAAAAACTCAGCCGTCCGTTCGGGCGCAACCTGGTATTCGATGGTGATGAGCACAGGCCCTTCGTGCGGGTTCACCTCGACCTGCGTGCCCGCCGGGAGGGAAAACGGCGCCGGGGTGAGGTCTTCGAGCGGGCCGCGCTCGAGCGGGAAGCGCCGGGTGACGACGAGCACCACGAGGCCGCCCAAGAGCGCGGCGGCCACCAGGCTGGTGCGCACGTCCGTCCATGTGGCAACCTGGCCCCACAGGGCGGCACCCAGCGCGCTGCTGCCCATGAGGGCCATCTGGTAGATCGACATGCCGCGCGCCCGCACCCAGTCGGGCAGCGACAGCTGCGCGCCGACGGTAAGTGAATTGGCCGCAGTGATCCAGCCGGCGCCGGCCGAGACCATAGCGGGCGCCGCGACCCAGGCGTTGGGGGCGAAGCCAACGACGAGCATGGACAGTGACAGCACCACCGTGCCCGCGTTGACGATGCGATCGCGTGTGCCGTAGGCACGCAGCCGCTGCAGGGAAACGGCCGCCGCGATGGCGCCGGCACCCATGCACGCCAGCAGGAGCGTGAAGGTTGCGGCCCCGCCGTGTCGCAACCCCCGCGCCACCAGCGGCAGCAGAGCCATGAGGGCCATCGACTGCAGGAAGAAGAGCGACACGCGCAGCAGCACCGCATGCATGCGCTGCGAGCGCATCACGTACTGCAGCCCCACCCGCATCGCGCCGACGAACCGTTCGCCCGGCAGTGCACTCACCTTCTGCTCGCGCCGCCAACGCCGGATGGTCACGGCCGCCCCCACCGACAACACGGCGTTCAGCGCGAACACCCAGCTGCTGCCGGCACCGGCGATGAGCGCACCGGCCAGGATGGGGCCGACGATGCGCGAGGCGTTCATCGCCACGCCGTTGAGCGCGAGCGCAGCCGCGAGATGATGGCGCGGCACGAGTTCCGGCACGATCGCCGCAAACACGGGCCAGCGCATCGCCAGGCCGATACCGTTGGCGAAGGTGAGGAGCAGCAGCAGCGGTGCGTTGATCGCGCCCAGCGAGACGACCAGGCCGATGAGGGAGGCCACCGCGGCCACCCAGACCTGCGTGAACATGAAGTACTTGCGGCGGTCGAGGATGTCGGCCAGCGCGCCACTGGGCAGGCCCAGCAGGAACACGGGCAGCGTCGAGGCCGACTGCACCAGGGCAACCATGACCGGCGAGGCGGCGAGCGTGGTCATGAGCCAGGCGGCCGCGACGTCGTTCATCCACATGCAGATGTTCGCGGTGATCCACACGCCCCACAGCATGCGAAACACCGGCTGTTCGAACGGGGCCCACGCGCCTACCGGGGCGGAACCGGCGGCCAGTGCAGGCCGGGCGGCGGACGGCTCGTTCATGTCGATGAAGTTAGCACCCGGGCGCGTGCCGGGGGGCAAGCATGGTCACCTTGCGGCGCGGCTTGCTGCGGAAGCGGAAAGGCGCACACACGCACCTTCCCGCGGTGCCGCAGAACTTCTTTCGCCCACCTGAATCAAGCCTGCACGGCGCGCCGCCACGACGGCGTACGCGCGCAGTTCATCTGTACGCTCATGTTTCCTTCACAGCACCAGCCCGCTTCGATCCCAGGTTTCACCACTCCCGCCGCCGGCTTCGACGAGCCCTTGGAAATGCTGCACGCCTGCCACGCGCGCATGCGGCGCAGTCTCGATCTGCTGGTACGGATCTGCGAGCGCGTGGATGCCGGGCGCACCGACGCCGCCGTGCACGACGCGGCGGCGGACGTTCTGCGCTATTTCGACAAGGCCGCGCCGCACCACCATGAGGACGAGGAGCAGCACATCTTCCCGCGGGTACTGGCGTTTGCGGAGGATGCCGCACTGCGCTCGGCGGTGCGGCGATTGCAGGAGGATCACGTGCAGATGGAGCGCCGGTGGGCGCGCCTGCGCACGCCGCTGGCCGCGCTGGCGCGTGGTCATGCTGAAGCGTTCGGTCCCGAGCGGCGGCATCGGGCGCGGCGGTTCGCCTCGTTGTATGCCTCGCACATGGAGCTGGAGGACAGCCTCGTCTTCCCCGCGGCGGCGGGGTTGATCGACGACGATGCGCTACGCGCGATGGGCGCGGAGATGGCGCAACGGCGCGGCGTGCAGTTGCGGCGGACAGGCTGAAGCCCGCCGGCCCCGAGGAGGCGGACTACGACGCCAGCTGGATCTGGTTGCGCACCTCGATGACGCCGCACACGCTCCAGGCATCCATCTCCGCCATGCGGCGCTCCTCGTCACGGTTGAGCACGCCGGACAGGGTGACGACGCCACTTTCCGTACGGATGGCGATCTGGTCGGCGTGCACGAGCGGGTCCATCTCCAGCACCAGGCGGACAGCGTCGGACAGCTCGTCGTCGTTGTCTTCTTCCGCGGGCTCCACTCGCAGTCGATTCACCACATCGCGGCAGCCAGGAGTCCACCAGGAGATGGCCTCGATCATCCGCTTGTGCGACAGGCTGATCACGCCACCCTGGAGCGTGACGACGCCATCCTCCACGGTGAAGGCCACCTCGCCGCTGGGCCAATCGTCGTGGGCCTCCTGGACCATCTCGGAGCGGCCGCGCACCTGCTGGCGCAACGTCAGGTTTCGCAGTTCGGGCTGCTGCAACAAGCCGCGCGCAAGGGCATCGCGGATCTCGCCGTCACCGCGCGGCTCCGTGGGCACGAGGCGCAGGGCATCGATCACACGGTCCATGCCGCACACGCGCTGGGCCAGCGTCATCGCCACGCGTTTGGCGGCCAGGTTCTCGACCTCGCCCTCCAGGCGCAGGCCGGCGCCTTCGTTCACCACATTGATCGGGTAGCGATGAAGGTCGACCCTCGGGTCGACCTCCAGCGCCGCCCGGACTTCCTTTCCGATGTCGGGATCCTGCTGTGTGGCCATGAACGCTCCTCTCATGGTTCGCTGCGGGCGCAGCGTCGACGCGAAGATCATCCGTCCAGAGCCGGGTTCGGTCACCCGAGAACCTGCGTCCGCGGTGGGGGGATGGTGAGGGGACCTGATCGAATCGTTCGCAGCTCAGCTGCTGCCGCGCAGCTCGATTCGGTAGGGGATCATCACTGTCTCCGGCGGCAGTCGTCGTCCGCGGCGCGCGGCATCGATTGCACGCAGCAGCAGCTCGCCGGCTGCTCGGCCGATACCGGCGCAATCCACCGCCACCGTGGTGAGCTTGGGATGGCACGCCGAGCCGACCTCAAAGCCGCCGAAGCCGGCGATGGCCAGCTTTGCGGGCACCTGCCAGCCGCGCCGCTGGCATTCGGCCAGTGCGCCAAAGGCAGGGTGGTCGGACACGCAAACCAGCGCGTCCGTGTCGGGCCAGCGCTGCATGAGCTGGACGACGCCCTGTGCGCCGTGCGCCATCGATACCGGAGCTTCACCGACACTCAGCGTGCGCTTCGGATCCAGGCCCAATTCGCGCATCGCCTGTTCCCATCCGTGCCGCCGGTCAGCGCCACGGGCATCGCTCTCGGGGACGCCGCCCAGGAAAGCCATGCGCCGATAACCCTTGGCGTACAGCTGACGCACGAGGTCAGCCACCGCCTCCGCGTTGGAGAACCCCACGGTGTGCTCGATGGGTTCATTCAGCAGATCCCAGGTTTCGATCACCGGCACGCTGGCCGCTTTCACCAGTTCACGAGCGGCCGGCGTGTGGCTGCCGCCGGTCAGCACCAGGCCTTCGGGGCGGCGCGCGAGCATGGCGCGAAGCAGACGCTCCTCGGCTTCGACGTCGTAGTCCGTGTAGCCCAGCAACACCTGCAGGCCGCTGCCCTCCAATGCTGCGGTCAGACCGTGCGCCGTGTCGGAAAAGTTGCTGTTGTTCAGTGCAGGAATCAGCGCGGCGACGATCCCCGAGCGCTTGGTGGAGAAGGTCCGCGCGGTCTGGTCGATCACGTACCCCATCTCCTGGCAGGTCTGCAGGATGCGCTGGCGCAGCGCCGCGCTCGTGCTGCGCGCGCTGCCCCCGGTGTGGTTCAGCGCGCGCGAGACGGTCATCTTCGACACACCGACTCGTGCGGCGACGTCGGCCATCGTCACGGGCCGCTGCGGCGAGAGCGGAGCCTTGGAGAGTGGCTTACGGGGTGGACGCTTCGACAAGAAAAGCTCCTGGCCAGGCCTGGATAGCGAACGGGATGGCCTGCTCATGCTGGTACCGATCACATACCACTGAGGCGCGTGTCGATGCACGGCAACCCTCCCAGCAACATGTTATGACGAATAGTCGCGGGCTCGAAGTGGCCAACGCATGGGTTACCGGTAACATCATCGGGCTTCATTCTCGCGAACATGGCATCGATAGAACTGCTCGACCCGCGCTACCTTGCAATTGCCGGCGGAGCCGGCCCTTTGGAAAGGTTGTGCACCGGTGCCGCATGGAGCGAAGGCCCCGTGTGGTTGCGCGAGACCGGCGAGGTGCTTTGGAGCGACATCCCGAACAACCGCATCCTCGCGTGGCACCCGGTGAGCGGCCTGCGGGTGTGGCGCGACACGGTCGAATTCACCAACGGCCATGCGCGCGAGGTCGATGGCGCGTTGCTGCACTGCTCGCACGGCCAGCGTGCCATCGTTCGCACAAGGCTCGATGCGGCAGGGTGCCCGGTGGCCGATGAGACGGTGGTTTCGCACTATCAGGGCCGTCGTTTGAATTCACCGAATGACTTGGTTGTCAAGCGCGACGGCACGATCTGGTTCACCGATCCGCCTTACGGCATCGCATCCGACCGTGAAGGCCACAAAGCCGACAGCGTTCTGGGCGACTGCTATGTCTTTCGCTACGACCCCGCAACCGGCGCGCTTCGCATCGTGAGCGACTTCGTCGAGGAGCCTAACGGGCTGGCTTTCTCAGTCGACGAGAAGCTGCTGTACGTGAGCGACTCCTCGGCGGCGCAGCGCACCGATGGCAGCGGCAACCATCACATCGTGGCCTTCGACGTGATAGGCGGGCAGGACCTCGCGAACCCACGCGTCTTCGCCGTCGTGGAGCCCGGATTGGCAGACGGCCTTCGTGTCGACGTCCACGGCTTCGTCTACACGAGCAGCGCCGACAGCGTGCAGGTCTATCACCCGGATGGCACGCGCATCGCGCGTATCCCGGTGCCGGAGAAGGTGGCCAACATGTGCTTCGGCGGCCCTGACGGCAATCAACTCTTCATCTGTGCCAGCACATCGCTCTACCGAATGGTGTTGAACACGCGGGGAGCCACGGTGTGAACTTCGCGACCGCTGCAACCGCTACTGCTTTCATCGACACGCAACTGCAAAGTGTTTCCATGCGCACCTCTCGCTGCTTTGGCGTTCTCGCCCGGATCCGCCGCCTGGGCCTCCAGCTCACGGTGATGCTTGGCGTCTCGACTTTGGCCATCGGCCTGGTCGCCGGTTCCGAGTTATTCGGCATGAGAGCCGGCCAACCTGCAGCTGATCTCCTGGTAATCGAGGACGGTGTGGACATGGGCGAGCGCATGGGCAATGCGCGAGCGAACCGCAAGGTCTACATCGCCGCAGATGACGCAATCGAGCGACTGCGAACATGGGTACAGAAGCAGGCCGCCGAGTTGCAAGCCGAGCACGAGGCCATCGGAGGACGGTGGTCGGTCCGCGCGCTCATGCTGGGCGGGATGATCTGCACTTTCGTCTCGGCGTTGATGGGCTGGCTCATTGCGAAGTCGGTGCAGGAGCAGCTCCAAAGCTCGCCGACCGTCACTTGGTTTACGGACTCGGGTGACTCCCGTGCCTTGCTGCCGCTATCCGGGCAGGCCTGGGCTGATGCGGGTCGCACAACGGCGCGGTCGCTCAGCGCCGACACTCTCAGAGGCCACCGGCCCGCATTAGCCCATGCTGCGGCCATCGTGCTGCAGCCGCGACCCCGGCCGCGACACGTGCTGCTGAAGACATCGCGCGTTTGAACGTGCTGCACTGGCTGACTGCTGGGCTGTCGGGTTCGCAGCAGCACCCTATCGAACCATCCTGGGTGTACTTCCATGCATGGTGCATGGCGCTCGCGTGGGGGGTGCTCTTGCCAGCAGGTGCTCTTGCCGCGCGCTACTTCAAGATCACACCGCGGCAACGCTGGCCCGAGGAGCTGGACAACCGGACCTGGTGGTACGCCCACCAAGGTCTGCAGTGGGCAGGCATCGCGTTGATGAGCTTCGGTGTCCAGCTTGCGTGGGGATCCGGCGCAGCCGCTTCACCTGCAACTCGCTGGCATGCCGCCGCAGGCTGGATCGTGCTGGCATTGGGGTGGCTGCAGGCGCTTGCCGGCCTGGCGCGAGGCAGCATGGGTGGACCTACGGACACCCGGCTGCGTGGCGATCACTACGACATGACCATCCACCGTCGGTGGTTCGAGCGCCTGCACAAGTCCGTGGGTTGGGCAGCGGTGCTGGGCGGAGCCGGCGTGATGGCCCTCGGGTTGTGGACTGCGGATGCGCCGCGATGGATGCCGCTGGCGCTGTCGGCATGGTGGCTGGCCCTTGCGATCGCTGCGGCGCGATGGCAGATGCAGGGGCGTTGCGTCGACACATACCAGGCCATCTGGGGCCCGGACTTGGCGCATCCCGGCAACCGGCGGCGGCCGATAGGCTGGGGTGTACGGCGTCCACTGGAACGCCCCTCATCGGATTCAACCTGACCATGGCCGACCTCGAACTGCGCCGCATCGTCAAGCGCTTCGACGCCCTCACCATCGTTCAGCAGCTGGACCTTTTGGTGGCCGCCGGCGAACTTGTCGTGCTGCTGGGCGAGTCCGGCTGCGGCAAGACCACCATACTGCGCATGGTCGCGGGGCTCGAGGAAGTGACCGAAGGCCAGGTGCTGATCGGCGGCAAGGACGTTACGCATGCCCCCGCGGCGGCGCGCAACGTCGCCATGGTGTTCCAGAACTATGCGCTGTACCCGCACATGGACGTGGCGCAGAACATGTCGTTCGCGCTTCGCCTGGCCGGCCGCCCGAAGGCCGAGATCGAGGCCAAGGTGACGCAGGCAGCGAAGGTGCTGGGAATCGAACATTTGCTCGCGCGCAAGCCGAAGCATCTGTCCGGTGGCCAGCGGCAACGGGTAGCAATCGGCCGCGCCATCGTGCGCGAGCCTCAGGTCTTCCTCTTCGACGAACCCTTGTCGAACCTGGATGCCAAGCTGCGCGGCCAGATGCGGGCCGAGCTGGCGCTGCTGCACGAGCGCCTGGGCAAGACCACGCTGTACGTGACGCATGACCAGGTCGAGGCGATGACGCTGGCGAGCCGCATCGTCATCTTCGATCAGGGCAGGATCCAGCAGGTCGGCACCCCGAGCGAGGTATTCGACGCGCCGGCGCATGTGTTCGTCGCCGCGTTCATCGGCACGCCAAGGATGAACCTGCTGCCGGCACGCCTGGTCGGTGGGCGCCTTGCCGGCGCAGGGTTCGAGCTGCCGGCGCCCGGCTGGCTCCGGCTGCGTGCAACGGCCGGGCAGCGGCTGACGGTCGGGGTGAGGCCTCAGCACTTGCGGCCGGCGCCTGATGGCTCACTGGCGCTCCAGGTCGATGTGGTGGAGTACGTGGGTACCGAGAGCCATGTCATCGGCCGCCTCGCCGGCAGCACGAATGGACAGGAGCCCGCACAGTTCGTGGCCACCCTACCCGGGAACGCCCACGCAAGCCTGCACCACACGATGCGCCTCACGGCCGATGCCGAGCGGCTGCATATCTTCGATAGCGATACAGGTGCTGCGCTGCGCGCATGAACTCCAACCTCACGATTCTTCAAAGACAGGGAGAAGAACCCATGGACCGCAGACATTTCATCAAAGGCACTGCAATCACCGTCTTCGGCGCTGGCCTTCCGTTCAGCGGAGCACAGGCTTCCAGCCGTTATGCCAAGTACGCCGGCAAGACCGTCGTCTTCAGCACACCGGCACATCCCCACTACGACGCGATGCTGAAGATCCTGCCCGAGTTCACGAAGGAAACGGGCATCAAGGTCGAGACCGACAAGCTCGCGATGGGTCGTTTGAAGGACAAGCAGTTGCTCGAGATGGGCAAGCCCAGCGGCGACTTCGACCTTGGCAGCTACGTGGTGATGTGGAAAGGGGAGTACGTCTCGAAGCAGCTGATCCAGCCACTGGAGCCGTTCTTCGCGAACCCGGCGCTCGCTGACCCGGCCTACGACATGAAGGACATCGTGCCCATTTACCTGGAGAACCTGGGCATGGTCGGCGGCCCGAAGGGCTACCTTGCAGGCCCGGGCGCCCGGCTCTACGGCATTCCGTATGGGGCAGAGACCAGCGTGCTGGCCTATCGCCGTGACGTCTTCGCCAAGCACAACCTCAAGCCGCCCGAGACCTACGACGAGTTCCGCAGGCTGCTGCGCGTGCTGAAGGACAAGGAAGGAATAGGCGCGCTGACCAGCCGCGGCCAAGCCGGCCATCAGGTCGTGCACGCCTGGCTGCTGCACCTGAACCCATTGGGCGGCGGCGTCTTCGACGACAAGTGGCGGGTGCGTTTCAACGACCACGCCGGCGTCGAGGCGCTCAAGTTCCTGCAGGAGGTCGTCGCCACCGGCCCGGACGGCATCCCCGGCTATGGTCAGGGCGAAAGCAACACCGCGTTCCTGCAGGGGCAGGCGGCGATGTACCTCGACAGCACGTCGATCGCCGGACTGGTGAACGACCCGAGCAAGAGCAAGGTGGTGGGTCACGTAAGCTGGGCGTTGCATCCCAAGGGCGTGCGCCGTGCTTCGCAAAGCGGGGGGCTGGGGCTGGCAATACCCAGGAACGCCAAGAACCCCGAGGCAGCCTTTCTGCTGCTGCAATGGCTGACCAGCAAGGCGCAGGACAAGGCCGTCACCATGGCCGGTGGCGCCCCCATGCGCAACAGCACGCTGCGTGACGCGGACGCCGTGCGCAAGTATCCGGAGTTCATCACCTTCATCGAGGCGCTGAAGTACAGCAACCCCGATTGGCGTCCGATCATCCCGGTGTGGGACAGGATCAACGTACAGGTGCTGGGGGTGGGGCTGAGCGAGGCACTGACTGGGAAGAAGAGCGCCGAGCAGGCCTTGAACGATTTGGTGCCGCAAGTCACCGCGATCATGCGTGAAGCCGGCTACAGGGTGTGACACGGCCAGCAAACGGTTCACTGGGGTGCACCAGAGGCGTCATGCCTTGGAGCCACGAAGACGCATCTGATCGCCGGGCACGCTGGATGAGAACGGCTTCCTGGGCACCTGCCCTGTACCTCGGCCCGGCCGTCATCGTGATGGCCGCGGCCTGCCTCTACCCCGTGTTCTCGGCTTTCCGGCTCGCCGGCTACGACTGGGCCATGGGTACGCCCTGGCCCAGCGCGCGCTGGGTGGGATGGGACAACTTCGCCTCGGCGTTGGCCAATCCGCGCGTGTGGAGCAGCCTGGGCACCACGGTGTTGTTTGCCGCGCTGTGCGTGTGCGCGGAGATGGTTCTGGGCATCGCCCTTGCGCTCGCACTCGAGCGTCCGGCGCGTGCGATGGCCTTCTTCCGAACCGTGTTCATCACGCCGATGCTGATTGCGCCGATTGCCGTGGGCCTGGCTTGGCGCTACCTTTTCGACACACAGTTCGGACTCGTCAACGCGATCCTGAAGCTTGCGGGTCTGCACCCGCAGACCTGGCTGGCCGACCCCACGCTCGCCTTCGTGGCCATCGTCGTGGCCGACATCTGGCAATGGACGCCCTTCGTCTTCATCATGATGATCGCCGCGCTGGCGGGCCTCGATCGCTGTGTCATCGAGGCCGCATGCATCGACGGCGCCCGCTGGTGGCAGCAGGCCCTGCTTGTCAAGCTGCCCATGGTGATGCACGTGATCGCCATCACGCTGACGATGCGGCTGATCGACGCGTTCCGTGTGCTGGAGGTGATCTATGTGCTCACCTTCGGCGGACCAGGCGACAGCACGGAGATCCTGGCCCTGCACATTTACAAGACCGCCTTCGTCGGCCAGCAACTGGGCGTGGCTGCCGTGGTCAGCGTGCTGCTGCTCGTCGTGGTGGCGCTCTTGAGCTGGGGGGCCTTGCGTCTGTCCAATCCGATGGAAACGGATCGGCGATGAAACGCCCGGCGTGGCTCGTTGCTGGCCATTACGCAATCCTGTGCGGGCTCGCCCTTCTGTGCGTGGCCCCGATCGCGGTGATCTTCGCCACCAGTCTGCGCCAGCAAGTGGATATCTTCGCGACACCACTGAACTTCATCTTTACGCCGACGCTGGAAAACTACCGCGCGGTGCTCGAGGAAGACCGGTTCGACCGCTATCTGTTCAACAGCCTGTTCGTCGGCCTGGTCTCCACCGCGCTGACATTGGTGCTTGGCTGCATGGCTGCCTACGGTCTGGCTCGCTTCCGGTTCAGGGGCCGCAAGACGATCGCCTACACCACGCTGCTGCTGCGCACAGTGCCACTGGCCGTGCTGGCCGTACCGGTGTTCCTGATATGGAGTGAGTGGAAGCTGGTCAACAGCCTTTCGGGTCTGGTGCTGCTCTATGTGGCGGTGAACCTGCCATTCACGATCTGGCTGCTCCATGGCTTCGTCCTGCAGGTGCCCGTCGAACTAGAGGAAGCGGCCGCCATCGACGGCTGTGGACCTGTGCGCGTCTTCACGAAGGTGCTGCTGCCGCTGATGGTCCCCGGCCTCGCGGCGGCGGCGATCTTCACGTTCCGCATCGCATGGAACGAGTTCATCCTGGCGCTGGTGCTCACGGACCGGCAGACACGCACGCTCCCCGTGGCGGTGAGCCTGTTCATCACCGACATCGGCGTCGACTGGGGTCGGGTCATGGCCATGGGCAGCCTGATCGCGATCCCACCGCTGATCTTCAGCTTCGTTGCTGCCCGGCAGATCATCACCGGGCTCACGGCTGGCGCGGTCAGAGGTTGAGGGTGTTGGCGATCACGGTAGGGATGGTTACCGGGCACCCCCCACACTTCCGTACGTGCCCAATTCGGGCATTCAGCTCCCACAGTTGGCGGCAGAAGGCGCCGAAAGCGGAATCGCTGCGGGACGGGGCGCCCCGGGTACTTCAGAATGCGATCGACGCCTCCACGAGGTACGAACGTCTCGGCAGTGGAAGATCGAAGGTTATGGCGCTGCCGCGTACCGTCGGCTCCCTCCCATCGGCATTGAAAAGATTGCGCACCGATGCACTGAAGCTCCACTGCCCCGTCTGCCCAGAGATGGGTTGACGGTCTGTGCGCAAGGTGAGGTCGACGGTACGGTAGTCGGATATGGGCGGACGCGGGTCTCCAATGGCGCGCGGGAAGCCCGCGAGGACCCAGTTCAATTGAGAACTGACGGCCCAGCGTGGTGCGAACCTCCATTCCCCCCTCAAGAACAGGTGCCGGTGCGGTGCATCACCGGGGTCGCTCTCCGTCAGCTTGTCGACGGCGGTCTGGTAGGCGAAGTTGCCTGAAAGCCGGACTGAGCGGTTGACATCGAACACGGCCTCCAACTCGCCGCCCCGGCCGGTCTGCCGGCCTCGGTTTGCCTGCGTGAAGGTGAAGGTGCCGGTGGCAGGATCGGGAACGGCCTCCGGAAGGATTACATCGCGCATCTTGTAGTGGAACAGGCTCAGCGACAGCTGCCATCGAACGGGACGCCAGACAAGCGCACCCTCGATCATCTCGATGCGCTCTGGCTTGAGTTGCCTTGGCGGACCGAAGAAGGTGTTGTACTGATCATCGAAGGTGGGTGCCCGGAAGGCGCGCCCGTACATGACCTTTGCGGTGAGGTCGTACGCTGCTTCCCACACCAGCGCCAGACGAGGGTTGGTCGTGCCACCAAAATCGGAGTAGCGGTCGTGCCGCACACCCGCGGTGAGGTAAAGATCCTTGCCGAGAAGGTACTCGTCCTGGACGTACACGTACTTCAGATTGCGCGAGTGGGGAAAGAGGAACGACTCCGTATCGGAAAAGTCGACCATCATCCCGAGATCCTGCAGCGCAAACCCCCCTGGCGCCGTCACCGTCCGGAAGTTCCGCTCGTCGTGCACCTTGTAGATATCGGCGCGCGCCACGCCGGCCCCCAGGCGTATGCGGTGATCGCGCCATCCGGTGTACAGCGCCGAAGCGTCGAAGCGCCCATGCCGTTGCCAGATCCCAGGCATGCTCATCGGGCCTTCGAGAAAGGCGCCGAATACGCCGGGTGGAAGCAGATGGGCTTTGAGCACCTCGCGCATGTGCATGTAGCTCAGTTGAGCAGTCACGGACCAATCACGCGCGAACTGGTCATCCTGATAGGTGAGATCCGTGAGGATCCGGTTGTGATAACCCCGCTCCGCAGGCGACAACGCCTGGAATGAACCCGTACCGCTTCCAACCCGGAAACGACCGTTGTAGTCCGCGCGAAGCCGCCATTTGCGATATGCAAGGTCGACGTGCGCGTCGAGGGCGTCATGCCCGGCGTTCACCGGTCCCGGTGCAAGGGACAGATTTGTCCCCGAGGCGCGGTCGAGCGAGGTCTGAAAATCCTCAGCCACGGTCTCCCTTGGACCTCTGGTCGTGCCCGCCTGCAAGTACGCGGCAATGTTGAGATCGCCCCGTTGACCACCGTACTGCCACCAGGCACCGTAGGTATCGAAGGAACCTGCGATCGCACCCAGCCGGCTTCCTGGGATATCGGCGGCCGTCTTGGTGATGATGTTGATGACGCCGGAGAACGCGTCGGCACCGTAAAGAGCGGATCCCGGGCCTCGAACCACTTCGACGCGGGCGATGTTCTCGACCGGCATCGAATGCCAGCCCCGATGAAGGCCGCGCTCGCCCTGGAAGGCGCTCGTGACGGGGATGCCGTTGACGAGCATCAGGACATGAGGATCGCTGAAAGGGTGCTTGATGCCGCGCACCACGTAGTGCGGCGTGTAGTTGGTGGTGCGTGAGACGTGAAAGCCCGGCACCGTTTCGAGTACTTCGTCGAGATCGACGAAACCGGAGGCCTTTATTTCCTCCTCAGTAATGACGGTCGCGGTCGATGGAGCGCGGGATGCCGGCTGGCGTGTCCCGGTCGCAATGCTGACGAAACCCTTGTCACCATAAATCTGCGCCAGGTCCGGCTCCTCAACGGACTGGGACCGTGAAACGCCCGCGGTCACGGCAACGATCAGGACCAGAGCGCAGCGAACGCTCTGTAAGAGGATGCCTGCCTGGAAACGACTCATTGGAGTACGCCTGCGCGTCTCGAAATGAGCGGCTATTGTCATCAGCAGCAAAGAGCCGGGGAGCCGGGAAATCCCTCCTGGCAAAACCCAGCGTCGCCATCACGTTGTAGCCTGGGCACAAGCAGGGTCATTCAACATGGCTCGCCGTGCATGAGCTGCGGTATGCGCACCATGAGTAGGGAGCAGGGCTGCGAGAACGTGCGTGGCTATGGAAGCTTTCGCCTGACGCGCTCCAGCAAGGCCTCCAACAGCCCCAAAGTCGCTGCTGCTGCAGAAATAAACTATCTGAAACGGCCCCCATCAAGGAAGGGAAGGGCGCGAACTTGACACTCGGTTCGAACGCGAGACGCTATGTCCTGCGAAGGCTCATTGCAGCATGGGGCGTTGCAAGCGGGCTTGAACCGGTCGCGCATGGGCAGGTCGCTTCGGGTGTCGTGGTCCTGGTGCCTGATATCGAGGAGCCGTTCCGCAGCATTTTTCTGCGAATCATCGAAGGCATCGAGACCCGCATCTCGGGACGTGTTGACATCGTGTTCGTCAACACGCAAACCCCCGGGCAGATTGCCGCGGAAGTGAAGCGGCGGCAGGCACGATTGGTCGTGGCGATGGGGCGTCAAGGCTTGAAGTCCATTTCGGCGCTCGAAGGCAACATGCCCGTCATCGCGAGCTGCGTGGTTTCGGTGCAGGAGTCGGAGATCCGGGGCTACCCGGTATACACACTCGCACCCGATCCCGCAGCGCTGTTCACCCATCTGCGCAGGCTTATTCCTTCGGCCCGGCGCGTCAGCGTCGTGATCGACCCGCGACAAAACGCCTGGCTCATCAAGCGGGCTCTCGAGGCGGCCCGTCCGCTGAGCATTGAAGTCGCGGCCCACGAAACGGACGATTTGGCCACGGCGCTGAGGCTGTACACGCAGATCCTTCGCAGCGCGGAATCCGAGCGGGATGTGCTGTGGTTGCCGCAGGATTCGACCACGGTCATCGCAGACGCCGTTTTGCCACTTGTCCTCAAGGAATCGTGGAATCGGGGGATTGCCGTGTTCTCCAGCCAATTGGCCCATGTCAAGCGCGGCGTGCTGTTCGCGCTCTATCCTGATGAAAAGGAATTGGGCCGAACCCTTGGTGACGCTGTCGCAAGGACGCTGGCCGGAGGCAAGGTCGCCGAAGGAATCCTGCCGCTGCGTGATGTGCGTATCGCCATCAACACGCGCAATGCCAGCCACCTGGGCCTCTCGGTTCAGATCGCGGCCTACGACTTGGTGTACCCAGTTCCTTGACAGGATGCCGCGAAACTCCATGAGCCTCACCGTGGCACCATCGGACACCTCGCCATGTAGCGACTCGGCGGCCCCGTGGCATCGCAAGGTGCTGTCGCGCTTGTTGCGCGACAGCACCTTCCGCCGTCAGCTGAGTATGGCAGTGGGTGGAGGCGTCGTGATATTGGCGCTTTGCTCGTCGCTCGTCAGCTCATGGCAAAGCAGTCGCCAAATCCGTTCTACGCTTCTCGGGCAGGGCGCAGGGCTGGCCGTGAGCTTGGCAGCGAGCAGCGATCTCGCACTGATCTATGCGGCACCGGAAAATGCGCGCGACGCCATCGCTTCGGTGTTCGCGTTCCCGGACGTCATCGCGGTGGAGCTGCGTGACGCTGAAGGTCACGTGGTCGTGTCGCGTGGACCAGGCATGTCTGACCGGATGCCTAACGCACCGACTGCCGTGGAACCCGGCCTCGAGTTGGAAACTGAGCGGTCCTGGCGCTTTGTCGCGCCCGTCTGGGCGCCCCGCGGAAGCGCTTCTCCCTTCGAAGTGACGCAGCCGAGCGCGAAGCTGCTGGGTTCCGTGCGAATCCTGCAGAGCAAGGACACGCTGATTCGGATGCAGAGGTCGGTGTTCCTGGTCAACCTGGGCGTTTCGCTGTCGTTCGCCCTCGTCTTCGTGGCGCTGGTGCGCTTGTTGGCCGCAAGGCTGACGCGACCTCTGGCCGAGCTCTCGGCCGCAATGGAGCGTGCCGAGCGGGGCGAGGCCGCCGTCGTGGCGCGGGTCACCGGGCCAAAAGACATCGAAGCAATGGCATCGGCTTTCAATCACATGATTTCCGCCCTGCTTGAGCGCGAGATGGAACTCACGATTCACCGCGACCATCTGGAGGATATGGTGGCCGAGCGAACCGTGGAACTGCGCGAGGCGAAAGAGCGGGCGGAGGTGGCCAGTTATGCAAAGAGCGAGTTTCTGTCGCGTATGAGCCATGAGCTGCGAACTCCTCTGAACGCCATCCTCGGCTATGCGCAAATGCTGCGCCGCGGCGCTGAGCCTGGCTCTCGTCTCGCAAAAGCCGCGGATACCATTCAGAGCAGCGGACAACACCTCCTCACGCTGATCGTCGACATCCTCGACCTTTCCCGGATCGAAGCCGGCAAGGCGGAGCTGTACCCGACGGCCGTGGACCTGAGACTCTTTCTGTCCGGTGTTGCCGACATCATTCGTATCAAGACCGAAGAGAAGCATCTCTCGTTTGTGCTCGACTCGGCTGCCGACCTCCCGACTACCTTGATGGCCGATGAGAAGCGCCTGCGCCAAGTGCTGCTCAACCTTCTTGGCAATGCCGTGAAGTTCACTGACGAGGGCGAGGTGCGCTTGACGGTGACAGCGGATTCAGCTGGCGATGGAGTAGCGCGTCTGAGCTTCGAGGTGCGAGATTCCGGCATCGGCATCGCCGACGACGAAAGGGAGAAGATTTTCCAGGCCTTCGAGCAAGCAGGGGACTCGAGCAGACGAGTCAGCGGCACAGGGCTAGGCCTGACCATCAGCCGACAGCTCGTGCGGCTGATGGGCGGTGACATCGAGGTGCAGAGCACGTTGGGACAAGGCAGCGTGTTCCGGTTCCAGGCAGCCCTCCCGCTTGGCCAGCGCATCATGAGCACCTCTCCTTTGCGCACCCGTATTGGCTACGAAGGTCGCCGACGACTCGTACTCGTGGTCGACGACAATGCAGCCAATCGGCACATGCTTGCCGACTTGCTTGACGAGCTGGAGTTCGAGGTCGAGGAAGCCAGCGATGGCGAGCTCGCCCTGCGGGCCATCCAGGCGATCAAGCCCGATTTGGTGCTGATGGACTTGGCCATGCCTGGAATGGATGGCCTGGAGGCCACGCGCCGCCTGCGAACGCAAGCGCACTGGCGCAACCTGCCCGTAGTGTTGGTCTCGGCGAACGTGACCGCAGCCGGCGAGGAGCGTTGCCTTTCGGCAGGCGCAAGCGGCTTTCTGCCCAAGCCAGTGGAGCAGGAACGGCTGCTCGAACTGATGGGGCAGCTACTGAAGTTGCGCTGGCGCTATTCCGAGGCCGCAGATAGTGGCGATCCCGCGTGAGTGCTCGGCGGCACTGCTGCGATCGCGCCGTCGAATGCATGCGCATCGAAAGCCCAAGGATGTCTGCATCGATGGACTAAAGACGCGGCAGCGGCGAATCATCGAGAGTCAACAGGGAGCGGACTAAGCTGGTCCGCATCGCTATGGCGGCTCACCCGGCGCTGTCAGGGACACCTCTCAGCGAAAGCCATTGCACCAGCGTAGAGAACATCAGGTCGATCTCGAAAGGCTTCGCAATGTAATCGTCCATGCCGGCCGCCAAAGCTTTCTCGCGGTCGCCCTCCAGCGCGTGGGCCGTCATGGCGATGACGGGCAGGTAGCGCCACTCGGTGCGCTGCCGAATCAAGCGCGCGGCTTCAAACCCGTCCATCACCGGCATCTGACAATCCATCAAGACGCAGTCGAAGCGCTGCTTCTCGAGCATTTGCAGCGCCTCACGTCCGTTGCATGCCACCTCGACATCGATGCCCGCCTCATCAAGCAGGTCGAGCGCCACTTCGCGGCTGAACTTGTTGTCCTCGACCAGGAGGATGCGGGCGCCCTTGAGACTGGTGGAGGGATCCATCGACCTTCCTTCTCGTCGGCGGAGGGCAGTAGGGTGCTAGCCGACAATGCCCTCCAAGTCTACTGCGGGGGTGTCGCGGCGCAAGTTGTCGTCTTCGCCGTATCACAGGTTGTCAGTCTCGAAGCCGACTCCCCTCCTCTCCTCTCTGTGCGCCGCGGCCGGACAGGGAAAACCCGCAGTGCGCCACCGACAGCAGCCGCTCCAGCGTGGCCGGGTCACGCGCCAAAGCCTCACTGCTGTCGGCGTGCGCCACCATGCCGCGGTCGAGCACCACGGCGCGATGCGTGATGCCCAGGATGAGCCGAGGGTTCTGCTCGACGATGAGGGCCGACAGCCCTTCCTCGCGCACCACTCGCGCGATGGAGCGCAGCAACTCCTCCACGATGATGGGTGCCAGGCCTTCCAGGGGCTCATCGAGCAATAGCAGTCGCGGGTTGAGCACGAGGGCACGTGCGACCGCCAGCATCTGCTGCTCGCCGCCCGATAGCTGCGTGCCCATGTTGGCGCGGCGCTCGGCCAGGCGCGGGAACATCTCGTACACGCGCTTCACGTCCCAGGGGCCGGGCCGGGCCACGGCGGTGAGGTTCTCTTCCACCGTGAGCGACTTGAAGATGTTGCGCTCCTGAGGCACCCAGCCGATACCCGCTGCCGCGCGCTGGAACGGCGCAAGAAAAGTCACGTCGCGTCCGGCGAGCACGATGCGTCCGGCGTGCCGGCGCGTCACGCCGACCAGCGTGTTGATGAGCGTGGTCTTGCCGGTGCCGTTGCGGCCCAGCAGGGCCATCGACTCGCCCGCGGGCAGCTCCAGCGAGATGCCGTTGAGCACCACCGCCTCGCCGTAGCCGGCCACCAGGCCCTCCACACGCAGCAGCTCAGCCATGGCCCTGCCCCAGGTACACCGCCTTGACCCGCGGGTCCGCGGAAATGGTGGGGACGTCTCCCTCGGCGAAGACGGCACCGTTGACCAGCACGGTGACTTGTCGGGCGAAGTTGAAGACGAGATCCATGTCGTGCTCGATGAGCAGCACCGACACATCGGGCGGCAGCCGGGCGAGGCTATCGAAGATCTCCTGCCGCTCGCCCTCGGGTACGCCAGCGGCGGGTTCGTCGAGCAGCAGCACGCGCGGCTCGCTCGCGATGGCGAGCGCGATCTCCAGCAGCCGGCGCTTGCCGTAGGGCAGCACGGCCGTGCGCTGGTGCATGACATCGGCGAGATGGAACTCGGCGAGCAGGCGGTCGCAGGCCTGGGCCACCTGCGGATCGCGGCCCAGGGGCTGCCACCAGCGGGCACTGTGGTCGAGCCTCTGGGCGACGGTGAGCGCGAGCGACTGCAGTGGCGTGAGCTCGCCGAACAGCTGATTGATCTGGAAGGTGCGCACCAGGCCCCGGCCGACGCGCCGGTGCGCCGGCATGCCGGTCACGTCCTCGCCGTTCAGCACGATGCGGCCCGAGGTGGGCTCGATCACCCCGGTGAGCAGGTTGATGAGCGTGGTCTTGCCCGCGCCGTTCGGCCCGATGAGGGCATGGCGTGCCCCGCGCTCGACCTTCATGGAGACGTTGCTGGTGGCGACGAGACCGCCGAAGCGGCGCACGAGCGAGTGCGTTTCGAGCACGACGGTCATGGCCGCGCGCCCTCCTCCACCCGTTCGCCGGCCGCGGCGGCGGCCGTGGCCGTCTCGACCGGACCGCCCTCGCCGCGCCGCCGCCAGGTCCAGGGCCGCAGCAGGCGGTCGCGCCCCACCAGCACGAGCACGACGAGGAACAGGCCGATCCAGAAGGTCCAGTACTGCGGGGTCCAGGCGGCGATGAGGTCATGCAGCAGCCGGAATGCGATGGCACCGAAGAGACCGCCATAGAGATAGCCCGTGCCGCCGATCACCAGCACGAGCAGCACATCGGCGCTGCGGTGGAAGTCGAGCACGTCCAGGGAGGCGAAGCCGGTCGTTTGCGCGAGCAGCCCCCCGGCGGCCCCGGCGATGGCGCCGGCGATCGTGTACACGGCCACCAGCCGGGTATGCACGGACAGCCCGATGGCCGAGGCGCGCAGGCGGTTGTCGCGCAGCGCCTGCAGCGAAACGCCGAAGGGCGAGTGCACGAGGCGACGGCAGACGTAGAGCACGACCAGCAGCACGGCCAGCGTGTAGCCGTACGCGGTGCGGCCCTGCAAGTCCCATTCGAAGGTGCCGAGCAGCGGGCCCATTGCCACGCCTTGAAGGCCGTCGGCGCCGCCGGTCCACTGGTCGAACCTATTCGCGATCTCGTACAGCACGGAAGCCACGCCCAGCGTGACCATCAGCCGCGTGAGGTCGCTGCCACGCAGGATGAGCACGCTCGTGGCGAGCCCGAGCAACGCCGACAGCGTGACCGCGAACAGCAGGCCGACCAGCGGATCGGGCATCACATGCTTGGCAAAGAGCGCCGCACCGTACGCCCCCACGCCGAAGAAGGCCGCATGGCCGAGCGACACGATGCCGGCGTAGCCCAGGATCAGGTCCAGCGAGATGGCGAACATCGCCAGCAGCGCGATCTCGTTGGCCAGCAGAGCGTGCTGGGGCAAGGCGAACCACGACAGCGCGAGCGCCGCGAAGAGCGCGAGCTCCCAGCCGCGCCAGCGCGCATGCCCGGCCAGCGCCTGCTGCACATTCGCCAGGCGTCCGTCGTGGCGTGGGGCGTTCATCGCGCGCCCTTCCGCACGAAAAGACCCTGCGGCCGCCACAGCAGGATCACGATCATGAGCGTGTAGACGATGAAGGCGCCGAGCTTGGGCGCGTAGTACTTGCCGAACACATCGGCCACGCCCAGCAGCAGCGCGGCCAGCAGCGGGCCGGTGATGGAGCTGGTGCCGCCCACCGCAACCACGATCAGGAAATAGATCATGAACTTGAGCGGGAAGGTGGGGTCGAGCCCCAGCACCTCGGCACCGAGCGCGCCGCCCAGGCCGGCCAGGCCAGAGCCAGCGGCGAACGTGAGCAGGAACACGCGGTTGACGGGGATGCCCAGGCCGGAAGCCACGCGCGGGTCGTCCACCGCCGCGCGCAGCCGGCTGCCGAAGCGCGTGCGCGACAGGATGAGCTGCAGCGCCACGGTGAGCAACGCGCACACGGCCACGATGAAGAGCCGGTACCTGCCGATGCCCACCCCTTCGAGATCGAAGCGGCCTTGCAGGTATGACGGCAGCTTGACGAACTGCTGCTGCGAGCCGATAAGGTAATCCACCGCTGCCACCGCCATGAACACGAGGCCGATGGAGAACAGCACCTGGTCCAGGTGCGGCTTGGCGTACATGGGGCGGTACAGCGTGCGCTCCAGCACCGCGCCCAGGGCACCCATGAGGACGAACGCGAGCGGCAGCGTGGCCAGGAAAGGCAGCCCCGCGCGGTTCATCAACAGCACGGTGGCATAGCCGCCGCCCATGGCAAAGGCGCCATGGGCCAGGTTGATGAAGTTCATGAGGCCCAGCGTGACGGCCAGCCCGACGGCGAGCACGAACAGCAACATGCCGTACGCGATGCCGTCGAACAGGAGCGTCAGCACGGCGGGTCCTTCACTTCGTCTTGCTCTTGGTCGGGTCCTTCACCATCTTGAGCGTCTCGAACTCGACGTTGTGCAGCTGGCCGTCAACCTTTTCCACGCGCCGGATGTAGATGTTCTGCACGATCTCGCGCGTGGCCGGGTCGATCTGCACGGGGCCGCGCGGGCTCTCGAAGGACATGTTCTTCATGGCGTTGACCAGCGCCTCGCCGCCCTGGCCCTTGGTGGCCTTGAGGCCTTCCATGATGAGGTGCATGCCGTCGTAGCCGCCCACCGCCATGAAGTTGGGCCTCATGCTTTTGTTGGCTTTCATGAAGGCCTCGACGAACTTCTGGTTGACAGGGCTCTTGTGCGCCGCCGAGTAGTGGTGGGAGGTGACGACGCCGAGCGCCACATCGCCCATGTCGTTGAGGATGTCGTCATCGGTCACGTCGCCGGTCGCAATGAGCTTGATGCCCGCCTTGTCCAAGCCGCGCTCGGCGAACTGCTTCATGAGCGCCGCGCCCACGCCCGAAGGTACGAAAGTGAACAGCGCCTGAGCCCCCGAATCGCGCACGCGCTGCAGGAAGGGCGCGAAGTCGGGGTTGCGCAGCGGCACGCGCACCTCGGCGACGATCTGGCCGCCCTGCTGAGTGAAGCGGTCCTTGAAGGTTTTCTCGGCGTCGATGCCGGGGCCGTAATCGGTGACCAGCGTGGCGATCTTCTTCAGGTTGTTCCTGGCCGCCCATTCGGCGATGCCGACGGTGGCCTGGGGCAGCGTGAAGCTGCTGCGCACGATGAAGGGCGAGGCATCGGTGATGGCCGACGTCGCAGCCGCCATCACCACCATCGGCGTCTTGCTCTGCGTGGCCACGGGCGCGACGGCCAGCGCCAGCGGCGTGAGGCCGAAGCCGGCCAGCGCCACGACCTTGTCGTTGACCACCAGCTCCTGCCCGATGCGCCGCGTGGTGTCGGCCACGCCGGCATCGTCCTTGAGGATGACTTCCACCTTCTTGCCAGCCACGGAGTTGCCGTTTTGCGCAAGGTACAGCTTCACCGCGGCGTCGATCTGCCGGCCGGTGGAGGCAAAGGGGCCGGTCATGGGCAGGATGAGTCCCACCTTTAGCGTGTCCTGGGCCAGGGCGGGCAAGGCCACCGCGGCGAGTGCGCAAGCGACGAGGGTTCTGCGTTTCATGGTCATCTCCTGTGAAAGCGGATGTCGAAACGGCGGGTGCCGGGCAGATCCTCGTGCGGCGTATCAGCGCGACGGAGGACGCCGGATGAGCCGCGCTCCCGGGATGGTGTGCAGGGTGTGGTGCCGCATGAGCGCCTCGGAGAGGTTTTCGTGGGCAATGCGGGCGTGCTCGCGCATCACGGCCTCGGCGCGCGCACCTTCGCGAGCTTCGATCGCATCCAGCAGCGCCCGGTGCTGCGACTGCGCGATGAGCAGGGCGTCGCGGGGGTTCTGCCGCGCACCGGCGGCGAACACGAAAGCATTCGGCGAGGCGAAGGGCAGCGTCTTCACGCGCTCGATGTGCCGGCGCACGAGCTCGCTGCCCGCCATCTCGGCGAGCAGGCCGTGGAGGCGATGGTTGTGTTTCACGTAGTCGCCGAAGGCCGCCGCGCCGATCTCGGCGTTGGACAGCACGTCGTCGATGCGCTCGACGCACTCGCGCGCCTCGGCGATGAGCACGGGGCTCACGCCGCGCTCGGCCGCGAGCCGCGCGGCCAGGCCCTCCAGCGTGCCGCGCAGCTCGATGGCATCGTGCACGTCGTCTTCCGAGAAGTCCTTGACGACGTAGCCGCCGCCGGACAACGCCTCGAGCAGGCCTTCCTCCTGCAGCCTGGCCAGCGCCATGCGGATCGGCGTGCGGGACACGCCGATGCGCTCCACCAGCGCCAGCTCGGCGATGCGCTGTCCGGGCTTGAGCTCGCCCTCGAGGATGAGCGCGCGCAGACGCAGTTGAGCTTTCACCGTGAGCGACAGGCCGGCTTCTTCGGTATCGAGGGAGAGTGACATTGAGAATACGAGTTGTATACAGAGGCCATGCTATTTCAGCCGATTGGTAGGCAGACCCGGGGAAACCCGGCCGATGGCACCGCGTCGCTGTATGCAGCGCGATCCTCGCAGAGGACATAGACCGTCACCTGGGAGACATCGAGGAGCGCTGGCGCCCGTGGGCCTTTTCAAGCAGTTGCGCCTTCAACTTCACCGTGTCGTCATGGAACAGCCGCGTGCCCCGGGAGTCCTAGCCATTCGTCCACGAAAGCACCCCATGAAGACACTGCATCGACGCCGCTTCTTCGTCTCGACTCTCGGCATCGCCGCCGCCTGGCACCTGCCGGCGCAGGCCGCGAAGGTACCTGTCGAGGTCTGGAAATCCCCCAGCTGCGGCTGCTGCAAGGACTGGGTGGCCCACCTCGAAGCCAAGGGCTTCGAGGTGCGCGTACACGAGGTCGGCAACACGGACGCGCGGGCCCGGCTGGGCATGCCCAGTGCGCTGGGCTCCTGCCACACCGCCCGCGTGGGTGGCTACGCCATCGAAGGCCACGTACCTGCCCGAGAAATCCATCGCCTGCTGAAGGAAAAGCCCCAGGCCATCGGGCTGGCGGTGCCGGGCATGCCGGTGGGTGCTCCCGGCATGGAGGGCGAGGTCTACGGCGAGCGTCGCGACCCGTACGACGTGCTGCTCGTGCGGGCGGATGGGCGCACGCAGGTGTACCAGAGCTATCGGTGACGCCGCCCCAGCTAGCGCGCGCTCGGCTTGGGGATCACGCTGATCTCGCCGTCCGATTCGAGGTAGGCGGCCTTGACCTCTTCCAGCTTGTCGTAGCCAGCCTCGCGCAGCTTCTGCGTCAGCTCGTCCATCGAGATGAACTCGCTGCGCAGGTTGCGCCGGTTCACCCGGCCCTCGTCCACGAGGCACACCTTGCGCGCGGTGCTGAAATGCTCCACCGCGGGGAAACGGTGGCTGAGATAGTCGAGCAGGTAGTTCCACCCCACCAGCGTGGAGATGAGCACCATGCCCTCGGGCACGGAATGCGCCTCGCCGATCATGGCGTTCTGTGCCGCATCACCCAGCAGCACGACGAACAGGAAGTCCGTCATCCCCACCGAGCCCGTGCCGCGGCGGAACACGAAGCGGAAGATTGCGAACAGGAACCAGAACATCAGCGTGCCGCGCACGATGAGTTCGATGGGCGAAACGCTGAAGCGGAAGACCTCGTCCCAGTCGAGAGCCATGGCGTGCCGCCGGATCGTCGCCATCCGGTCACGTGTTTCCAGCCCACGACGCTATCGAAGCACGAACCCAGGCCGTATCAGAGTGCAGGCTGCAGACTTGTAGGAGCACGCCGCACGCTTCAGATGAGGATCAGCAATGCATATGACCATCACGAATCCTCCATGGCCTCGCCGCGCGGTGCTGCGCGCCGGCTGGGGCGCGGCCGCGCTGCTGGCGGTCGGCGGCTGCGCAAGCGGCCTGGCGCAACCGCCGGGGTGGCGTTCGCGACTCTCGGGCTCGACGGTCGCGCTGCTCGGCGAGGTGCATGACAACCCCGAGCATCACCGCCGCCGCACCGAGGTATTGCGCGATGCGATCGAGTCCGGCTGGCGCCCTGCGCTGGTCATGGAGCAGTTCGACCTCGACCGTCAGGCCGACATCGAGCGCAGCCGCACCGAGCGTCCACACGATGCCGAACACCTCGTCGCCCAGGCGGCGGGGCCGCGCAGCGGCTGGGACTGGGCGCATTACCAGCCGCTCGTCGCGCTGGCCCTGCACTACGAGTTGCCGCTGGTGGCCGGCAACCTGCCTCGCGCCCAGGCGATGCGTCTGGCGCGCGAAGGCTACGAGTCCGTGCTCGGCACTGAGCGCGTGCGCGAACTCGGCCTGCATCAACCGCCCGATTCGGCCTGGCAGGCCGTGCAGGAGGCAGAGATCGAGCAGGGCCACTGCGGCGCCATGCCGGCCCGGCTGGTGCCGGGCCTCGTGCGCGCTCAGGCCGCCCGCGATGCACTCATGGCCGAGCAGCTGGCCCGCCACGCATCGCGCGGCGCCGTGCTGATCGCCGGCAACGGTCACGTGCGGCGCGACATCGGCGTGCCGCGATGGCTGTCATCCGAAACGGCCTCACACGCGTGGGCGGTGGGGTATGTGGAGACCGGCACCGATGTGCAACCGGGACAGTTCGATGCAGTCGTGGTCACGCGAGCAGTGGACCGGGGAGATCCGTGCGAGCCGCTGCGAGCCCCGCGCAAGGGTTGAGGCGTACCCCGCTGCCCTTTACTCCTGCACCGCCCCGCGCAAAGTCTCGGCCACCGGCCGGCGCAACACTTCGCGCAGGCCCCACCACCCTGCCGCCAGCGCCAGCAAGGCACCGGCCACGCCCCCCGCCAGCGGCACCAGCGGGGAGGCATTCCAGGCGAAGTCGAAGGCATAGCGCGCCAACGCCCATCCCACCACCATGGCGGCCAGCGACGCCAGCACGCCGGCCAGCGCCCCCACGCCGAGCAGCTCCGCACGCTGCACCTGCGCCAGCAGCTTGGCACTCGCACCCATGGCGCGCATCACGGCGAACTCGTAGGCGCGCGCTTCGCGCGTGGCCGTGACGGCGGCGAACAGCACGACCAGGCCCGCGGCGAGCGTGAAGCCGAACAGGAATTCCACCGCACGGATCACCTGGTCCAGCACACGCTGCACCTGCCCGAGCGAAGCGGATACATCCACGTTCGTCACGTTGGGGAATTCGCGGCTCACGGCGCTGTCGAAGCCCGGCTTCGACGGTGCGCGGAACGCGGTGATGTAGGTGATCGGCACCTCCGGCATGTCGGCCACCTGGAACATGACGAAGAAGTTGACGCGCATGGAACTCCAGTCCACGCGACGCAGGCTGTCGATGCGGGCCTCGGCGGGCTGGCCCGCGATGTCGAAGCGCAGCGTGTCGCCGAGCTTGAGGCCCAGCGTCTGGGCGAGGCCTTCTTCCACGCTCAGCCCGCCCGGTGTGCCCGGCACCCAGTGGCCAGCTGCCAGCTGGTTGTGTGCCGGCATCGCGGTGCCATGGCTGAGATTGAACTCGCGGTCCACCAGGCGGCGCGCGCGCTCGTCGGCATAGTCGCTTGCCGACACGGGCCGGCCGTTCACCGCAACGAGGCGGCCGCGGATCATCGGGTACCAGTCGTAGCGCTGCACGCCAGCGCGCGCGAGCATAGCGCGAAACGCCTCGGCCTGCTCGGGTTGGATGTTGATGACGAAGCGGTTGGGCGCATCCGGCGGGCTGGCCTGCCGCCAGCTTCCGATGAGATCGGTGCGCAGCAGCACCAGCAGCACCAGCGCCAGCAAGCCGACGCTGAGCGCGCTCGCCTGCAGCACGGCAAAGGCGGGCCGCGCCGCGATCTGTCGCGTGGCCAACACCAGCCACCGCGGCGCGCGGGCCTCGGGCACGGCCCGGCGCAGCACCATAACGGCGATCCAGCTGAGCAGCGCGAACAGGACCACGGCCCCCGCGAAGCCACCCACGGCGATGAGGCCGAGCTTCAGATCGGAGGCCACTGCCAGCAGCAAGGCCACGAAGCCCAGGGCACCGGCGGCGAGCACGGCTGCCGATGCGGGCTTGAGCGCTCCCACGTCGCGGCGTATGACGCGCAGGGGGGGGACGCTGGCCAGTTGCAGGACCGGCGGCAGGCCGAAGCCCATGAGGAGGGTGAACCCCACGCCGATGCCGAACAACGCCGGCCAGACCGTGGGCGGCGGCAGGCGGGCATCGACCAAACCCGCCAACAGCCACACGAACACATGGTGCACCGCATACCCGAGCATGACCCCAGCCAGGCTGGCGCCGATGCCCGCGACGGAAAACTCGAACAGGTACTGCAACGCGATGCTGCGCTGGGGCTGGCCTAGCACGCGCAACATCGCGCAATCATCAAGGTGGCGGTTGGCGAAGTCACGCGCGGCAATGCCCACGGCCACGGCCGACAGCAGCGCGGCCAGCAGCGCGACGAGGTTCAGGAACTTCTCGGCGCGGTCCAGCGTCTGGCGCATCTCGGGCCGCCCCGAGGCAAAGGACTCGATGCGCAAGCCGCGCAGCGACTGCGATTTCAGCTGCGCGTCGGCCCACCGCGTGTAGTGGCTGACCGTCTCGTCGTTGCCCGACGGCGAGGCCACCGCGAGCCGGTAGCGCACACGGCTGGCGGGCTGGATGAGCGCGGTGGCACCCAGGTCGGCCTCATGCAGCAGGACGCGCGGCGTGAAGCTGGTGAAGCCCGTGTCGCGGTCGGGTTCGAGCAGCAGCACGCGCGCAATGCGCAGCGAGGCGTCGCCCAGCAACAGCGGATCTCCCACCTGCAGGCGCAGCGCATCGAGCAGGGCCTGGTCGACCCATACCGTGCCGCGCTCGGGCGCACGGGCCAGCTCCTCGGGCTGCGCGCGCGGCCCGGCCGAGACGCGCAATCGGCCACGCAGCGGATAGGCATCGCTGACGGCTTTCACGCCGACCAGCCGAGTGGCCCCGCCCTTGTCGTCGGGCGCGCGCGCCATGCTGGGAAAGGTGGCGCTGGTCGCCGTGGCCAGCTGCAGTTCGCGCGCCTTCTCGACGAACGTGGCCGGCACCGGGTGATCGGCCAGCACGATCGCATCGCCGCCCAGCAGCTGCCGCGCATCGCGGGCCAGGCCGTGGTTGAGCCGGTCGGCGAAGAAGCCAACAGCGGTGAGTGCTGCTACGGCCAGCGTGACCGCCACGACGAGCAGGCGCAGCTCGCCAGCGCGAAAGTCACGAAGCAGCTGGCGCCAGGCGAGATGCCACAGCGAGGGCCCGCGTCCCGATTGCACTGCATTCATCAGGCGACCTTACAGGCAAGCCTCAAGGGCCTGTTAACGCTATGGGAGGGCTCGCGCCGGCACC
>CBINBY010000021.1:0-55621 GCA_966248995.1 uncultured Burkholderiales bacterium
GGATCTACAAAATTGCGCTGAAGGTCATCCTCAATCCGAGAGATCTCGGCCCTGACAACTGCTTTCTTATCATCGTCCGAGTATATGCATTTGTGCAATTCGAACCCACTGTCCGCCGCCATCTTGCGGATGTCCGCGACTCGGAATCCGATGCTGTACCCACCCGCCTTTGCGTAGCCGCGCCATTGGCTTAGCAGATCCCCTTTCTCGCTAAGTGAGAACGTAAAGTACCGATACGTCGCAGCGCTTTCCCGTAGATCCGTGACGCCCAGAATCCTCTTGCCATCGTGGTTGATGCCAAACAGTCCTAGGGCAGCTGTCCATATGCCGTTTGGCCGCGACTGCGAGGCGAGGATCTCTTGGCGAGCCAGAGAATAGGCGTGATACCAGTCCTCCGCGTCATTCATGTACTGAATCTGGCTCATCCAAATGGACGGCGGCGTGCTTGGCGTCCCCATGATGCCGAGTAAGCCGGCAGCGTCGGTGTAGTGATAGAGCAAGTCATCCTCGTGCATCGCACCCGTCCTTTCGGGAAATTGCCGTGTTGATAGGTATAGCACCCAGCTCCGCCCGAACTGGAGACCGCCTGCTCTCCAAAGAACCCTTTATGCTTGTCTGAAGGAGGCGCCGAGCAGCGGCGAAGGCCTTTCCCGATGAGCAAGGAAGACAAGCCCCAACGCGCACCCCTTCAGGGGACCCAGGTCATGAGCACCGTTGCCACTGGCGGCGGAGGCGGCGTGTTCCAGGCGCGGGTCGGGGCACTGTATCTTGCAAACATGCTGACCGGGGTGCCGACTGCCTTCGGCCTGCACGGCGCTCGGGTCGAGACGCTTCGCTTCGAAGCCCGCTACACCGGCGCTCATACAGACGACATCTACTGTCAGCTGCGTGACAACGAGGGTTCCCGGCTTCAGCTCATCCAATGCAAGCGAGGACTCGACGCGACGCCCGGCAACACAGAGTTCGTCGATGGACTGCAAGGGGCTTGGAGAGACTTCCTTGGCGCAGAAGGAAGCCCCTTCGATCCGGCCCGCGATGTGTTGGTCTTAGCAACGGTAGCTCCAGCAACACCGGCCAATCGGGCGGCCAAGCGTCTATGCGAGCTGTCGCGGTCCGCGCTCAACTTGACGGACTTTGTCCAGAAAGTCGAGTCCAAGCTCTTTGACGCCCAGCATAAGCGCACCTGGAACGCCTTCAAGGAAGTCTCCAAGAACACGCTAGCCGACAAGTACACCGATGAGCTCGTCTTCGACCTCTTGCGACGGCTGCGTGTCGACATACATGACCTCGGCACCGAGGGCTCGCAAGAGCTGAGTCTCGTCCAAGCCCTGCTGGCCTCAGGTCAGCCCGGAGACTCCGGTGAGCAGGTATGGAACGGCCTGTTCTCATATGTCTTCGAGCAAGGCATCACTGTCGGCACTGTCACTCGCGAGACCTGGAGAACGACCGCGCACGTCGGCATCCAAGAAGCCGTCGGCCGCCTCACCGGGCAAAGGGGCCTTGGCAACGTCGCCGAGCGCTTCAGCGACCGAGCAAGTCTTCAGCTCTCGCTCATCTCAACGAAGCTCCCCAACGGCACGCACATCCCCCGCGGCCAGTGCGTTGCCCAAGTGCTGGCGGGCTTCGATGAGCGGCAGCTCGTCATCGTCACAGGCGGCCCGGGCGCGGGTAAGTCAGCGGTCATCGCGGAACTCGCACCACTGCTTCGCGAGTCCGGCCCGCTGTTCTTCTTCCGAGCCGACGAGCTCGACGAGCCGAGCTTGGCTGCAGTTCAGTCACTCAGCGGCATGCCTGACGCGGTGCTCAGCATGGCGAGCCTCTTGTGCAGCGGCGCACCGACTGTCGTCATCGATTCGCTGGAAAGGGCGCTCGAAGCAAGGAACCCGGGTGCCCTTGAGGAGCTGCTGGCGCTTGTCCGTCAGAACAAGAGGGTCAGGCTCTGCGTCACGACCCGCTCCTATGCACTAAACGCGCTCTACTCGCTCTTCCTCTCTGACTTCTCCTGCCAAGTCGTCGACGTCCCTTTGCTGACAGACGCAGAGATCTCTGCGGCAGTGGCCGGAACAGCTCTTGAAGACATCGCTGCCAAGGACGGCGGTGTGCGAGAAGTTTTCCGAGCGCCCTACTACCTGCGCCTTGCCTTCAACTACACCGCGGCCGGAGCAGCTCTACCTCAGGCTTCAGGCAACGACTTGCGCCTGCGCCTGTGGACAGAGCGAGTTGCCCCCAGCAAAGGCTTGCCAGCAGGGCTAGCCGCACGCCGTCGAGTAGCTTTCGACGAGGTCTGCTATGGGCGCACGGAACGCTTTGCTCAGTTTGTCGAGGCGCCAAATGACGCCGAGGCCGTAGCCTCGCTCGTGCAAGACGCGGTGCTGGCAAAGGATGTGACGGACCGGGTAGCTCCAGCCCACGACGTCTTGGAAGACTGGTCGCTCTTCTTCAGGGTTGAACGGGAGGTGCGAGGTGCCGAGCGCGACTGCGGCGCGCTCTTCGGCAAGCTCGGCTCACACGCCGGCATGCGCAGGGCACTGCGCACATGGACAGCGCAGCGTTCAGCCGAAGGCGACGGAGATGCCTATGCGCTGCTCGAAGCTGCGCTCAGGCAAGACTCGACCATCCCGCATCTATGGCGAGACGAGGTAGCCATTGGCCTCCTGCGGTCAGAGCGGGTCGAGGAACTGGTCGCAAAGCTTGGTATCAGTGTCGCCTTCGACAGCGCCAGCCTCCTGCAGCGCCTGAGCCACTTGCTGCGCGTTGCTTGCAAAGGGCCGACCTCTATCGACTACTCCAGCCTGGCGGACGACCCCGGAAACAAGGAGATCGTGCTGCGGCTCGGGATGGCTGCACCGGTTGGCAAAGCCTGGGACGTGGTCGTCGGATTGGTTGCAAAAGCGTTCCCGTGCATGCCGCCAGAGTGCAATTCGTGGGTCGTCCAGCTGGCGGAAGACGCCACGTCTCACGATGAGAACTGGCACAAACCTACCCAGAGAGTGCTCGACGTGTTCAACATGGCGGAGCACTTCTGCTGGCGCGATCAAGAGAGCTGGTACCGCGAGCAATCTATCGGCAAGCGCTTCTATGCGCTTTTTTGCCGCTGCGCGGGCGCGGACTCTGGCCGGTTCACGGTGTTTATCGAGGCGCTTCTGCACCGCCTCGTGGTTGACCCCGACATACGCGACTCCTATGCGGAGGAACGTCTCGCGTTTCTGGTCAACTTCAAGAACTGCCGCGAGGCGACCTTCTTCACCCCAGACCTAGCGTGGAAGGCGCTCTGGGCCCTCTACACGGAGCCTAAGCCGAAAGTTGACCGAGACTTCGGCATGAGCGGATGGGAGGCCGAACTTGGGCTGAGCGATCGCGCAGCTCAGGAGTTCTTCCCGCCGTCGGTCTTGCAGGGCCCGTTCCGTTCATTGTTGCTCTACGCTTGGCCAAAGAGCGTGCGGTTCGTGGTTGACCTATGCAACCACGCAGCCGCGTCACTTGCCACAACGAGCGCGAACGAGGTGTCGATCGTTCCGCCGGGGCAAAGCCCCAACGGTCGGCAGCACATTCATGACTTTCGCCTATGGGCTACCTATCGCGGGCACTCGGTCACCAGCTACATCCTGAATGCGGCCTTGATGGCGCTGGAAGAGCGCCTGCTCATCGAAGCCAAGGCGCAGCCCAAGGTCATCTCGCAGGTGCTCGAGATCACCCTAGAGCTGGGAGAGTCGAGCTTTACCACAGGAATGGTGGCAGGGGTCTTGATGGCCCACCCTGAGCTCGTAACTGAGAAGCTGCTATCCATCTTCAAGTGCCCGCTGTTCTTCTCCGACGACATTGCTCGCAGCGTACAAGAGGCAACTGCGCTGGCCATCCACGGAGGCAACGATGGGCTGGACGATGCTAGGCAGCGGGAGCGCGTAGCAAGCAATCGGCTGCCGCATCGGCGGCAGCACCTGGAAGGCCTGGTTCTTCAACTGCAGTTCAACCGTCCAGACCTCCGCGAGGCCATCTACGGGATTTTGGACGGCCACCTGGAAGCAGTGAAGGGTGCTGAGGAGGTGCCAGACGGCTGGCGCATGGCGCTCAAGCGCATGGACGCCCGTGGCCTAAGGCTCGGAGAGCCCGTCGGTGATGGCAAGTGGGCTCCACTCGAGATTGCCGACCTTGAACCCGAACTGCAGCAAGCCAGCGACAAAGCCCAAGCTCGCATGCAGCGGATGAACCGCATTGGTGCCGTGCGTACCTGGGCAGCAGCGGTCACGGGACGGTTCTCAACAGCGGAGCCGGGGACTGCAGAGCGTTTCTCGTCGCCCTCTGAGCCCTACGAAGAGTTCGTTCGCCTCAACAAAGAAGTTGAAGCGCAAGAAGCGGGCATGCTCGCCGGGCTGGAAGACGAGCTCTCTTGCGCCTTGATTCGCAAGTGGCCCACCGACACCTCGCAAGCGCTTCAGTGGGCCCGAGCCCTCTTGCTTGAACGCACTGCCGTTCGCGAAGGCAAGGATGCATGGTTGCGCCGGGACCCTTCGATGGGTGAACTGCGGGCACGGACGGTCATCTCGCTTGCCGCCGTCGACGCGTCTCTACCCAAGATGGTTGAAGCGTTGGTCAACATCGTGACCGAGCCAACGTGGAAGCTGCGCCGGGCTGCGGCCAAGGCAATCTCAGACGAGCTGAGGCCCAAGCAGCCTGTCTTGGCCGAGGTGCTGACCACTGGTCTTGCGCAGTACGCCGAAGCACTGGACGCAACAATTGAACGCCCGCGCCGACGGACTCGTGACCTCGTCGATGAAGCTCGGGCAACTACTGTCAAGGCCCTCAGCGACGCGTTACGAGAGATGAAGCGGTGCGCGTTCGTCACCAAAGAGCTTGGCGGCCGTCAAGGAGTGGACGATAGCTCTTGATGCTGCGCGCAGCGAGACGCCCGATACCTGGCGAGTCCAGTCGCTGATGACGCTGGCCAGGCTCATGGCGCACCAGGAGGGAGGGCCCAGGGTGCAGCGGCACGACCCGGACTATGTTGACTTCGAGGCACGGTGGGAGTTGGGTGACTTACTGGCAGCTGAGCTCATGGCGCAGCCAGATGACGGCTCATCACTCTTCGGGACGCTTGACCGTTGCCTGGAGAACGCTCCTCAGCTCAGCGCAAGGGTTCTGGAGTCTGCACTTGGCGAGTGCATGAAGCAGGAGTTCGCAAACGCCGCGGCCTTCTGGCGGGTCTGGGACCGTGCCGCGGCCAAGGTCTTCGGCGACGACTCGCTGAGAACGAAGAGCAGAAGGTCCTACAGCCGATTCGACGAAGTGCTCACGAAGCTTCTGCTTTGCTCGATGCCCTGGCCCAAGACTTGGCACGACCTAGAGCTTCTCAGGTCCCGCCCGTACTTCATCGCCAACTGCCTGACCGCCGTTGGCGACAGCCGAGCAGGCCTGGAGAACCTGCTGCAGCTGATGGCGGGCGTCGGCAGAGTGTCCGCGGTGCCGTCGGCGCTACCCCAGTTGCGCGACGCCCTGGGCAGAGCTCCCGCCGACTTGCTCGACGACGGGAACAGCCTGTGGCACGCGGAGACCATCTGCCGAGTAGCAGTACATGAACACCGAGAGGCCCTGATTCGAGACGTCAATCTGCGCAGGGCAACACTCGACATACTCGACCGGCTCGTCGACGCCGGGTCGTCGCTCGGATTCCAGCTTCGTGACTACTTGGCGACTTCGCCTACAGCGAGTATTGAGCCCCTTTAGTTCCAATACTTGACGCTGCGAGTCACTTTGAGTTCGTCGCTTTAGGGCGTAGGCGAGTCGCATCCGAGAAGTCACCAGGCCGAACGACCGCTTAGTGGCGGGCAGCGGGAATCGGGCTCCGAAGTCCGATGGACCGCAACCGCTGCGTAGCCGACTTCGCCAGTCGCAGTCGTGAGTTTGGGTGGCCCTGTGGCACTTCTTGGCCCCAGGCCATCGGGGTGCTAAGTCAACGGTTCACCGAGACGGCCGAGAACATTGCCGGATCGCAGACCCAGCCGCTTCGCAAGGCGCAGCAAGTTGCTGCGATCCATGCCCGCATCGCGGGCCGCACCGGCGAAGCTGCCGCGATTGCGCAGCAGCGCGGCCTCGATCCACTGCCGCTGGAACGAGTCGGTGGCTTCGCGCAGCCCCAGCGCAGCAACCAAGGGCGACTGCGCAGGTGCTGGTGGAGCGGCAGTCACCGCCTCCTCCGGCTCTTGTGACTCCAGTCCCAGATGCCGCAACTCAATTGCGGTCCAGCGCCCGCTGCGGCCCTTCTCGGACCAAGCCCTCAGTGCGGCTCTGCTGATGAGGTGCTCCAACTCGCGCACGTTCCCTGGCCATGGCTGCGCCAGTAGCGCCGCTGACGCGGCAGGCGCGAGTCGCAGGTTCCGGGCGCCGAGGCGGTGCTGGTTCTCCTCGAGAAAGCCACCCGCCAAAGTCAGCACGTCACGACCACGCTTGCGCAGCGGGGGAACCTGCAGCGGATAAACCGACAGGCGGTGGTAGAGGTCTGCACGAAAGCGCCCGCGTGCGACCTCCTGGCCCAGGTCGCGATTGGTGGCGGCCAGTACGCGCACGTCTACACGCTGCAGTCGGTCACTCCCCGGGCGCTGCAATTCGCCGCTCTGGAGCACGCGAAGCAGCTTGGCTTGCACAAGCAAGGGCAGTTCCCCCACTTCATCGAGGAACAGCGTCCCACCATCAGCCAGCTCGAACTTTCCGACGCGGTCTGCAATGGCGCCAGTGAAGGCGCCGCGCTTGTGGCCGAACAGCTCGCTGTCGGCCAGCGTCTCGGGGAGCGCCGCACAGTTGATCTGGACCAGGGGCCGGGCATGGCGGGCGGAGCGGGCATGCAGACGCTGCGCAACGAGTTCCTTGCCGACGCCGGTCTCGCCAAGGATCAGAACGGTCAGGTCCGATCCCGCCACGGTGTCTATCTCATGCTTGAGCTGGCTCATCGCCGTACTCTTGCCCACCAGCTCACGCAGTCGGGCGGATTGCCGGTGTTCTTGAGCAACGGCCTGGGCCTGAGCCACGTGAGCGGTCAGCATCTGGATGGTGTGCTGTGCGGCGATACCGGCTTCGAGCACCCGCACGATGGCCGTCAGGCGGGAGGCCTCGACGGAGTCGAAGGCATGAGGGTTCAAGGCGTCCAGAGTCACCAAGCCCCAGAGGCGGCCGTTGTGATGCAAGGGCATGCCCATGCAATCGTGTACGGCCTTCAGCTCCTGCTGGCTGTCGAGGAGGCCATCGTAGGGGTCCGGCAGTCCGGCATCCGCCGAAAAGCGCAAGCCCTGTGGCCCGCTGGTCAGTAACCGAGCCAGGCGCGGATGCCTGGCTGCGGAGAACCGACGCCCCAGCGCCTCTTCAGGCAGGCCGTCCACCGCAATCGGCTGGAGCACCGCTTCGTCTGCCGGCTCCGGCAGCAGGCGCAAGAGCGCGACGGCATCGCAGGCGACCATGCTGCGCACGGCCGCGAGAAGTTCGCGGTACTGGGAATCTGTTGTCACATCGACCCTGTGTGCTGTCTTATCGACCTCATTGTGCCGTTGTCGATTTGACCTTGCCTCGAAGAAACATGTTGTGCGGCAAGGCCTTGCAGATCTGCTCGGTCAGGCACGCTTCTTGGCTAAACGAGGTGCATTCATCACCAATCAAGGAGCCCTTCCGATGTTTTCGCCTCAGACCGTCCAGCTGATTCAGGCCACCGTCCCGCTGCTGAAATCGCGAGGCGAAGAAATCACTCAGCACTTCTATCGGACCATGCTCAGCGAGCATCCTGAGCTGAAGGCGTTCTTCAACGAAGCTCACCAGGTGCAGGGCACGCAGGCCCGCGCGCTGGCAGGTGCGGTGTTGGCCTACGCCAGCCACATTGATCGCCTTGAAGCCCTAGCTCCCGCCTTGCCACGCATCGTCCAAAAGCATGTTTCGCTGGGCGTACACCCTGAGCATTACCCCATCGTCGGCAGTTGCCTGTTGCGCGCCATTCGCGAAGTGCTGGGCGAACTGGCAAGCGACGAGATCATTGCCGCATGGGGCGAGGCCTACGGGGCGCTGGCCCAGTTGCTGATGGCCGCCGAAGAAACCGTCTACGCGCAGACAGCCGCGCAGCCTGGGGGCTGGCGTGGAGCACGCACCATGCGCGTCCTGCGTAAGGTTCATGAGAGCGACATCATCACGTCTTTCTACCTGGTGCCCGCAGATGGCGAACCGCTGGCGTCGTTCCTTCCGGGGCAATACCTGACGCTGGTCTTGGACATCGACGGCCAAACGATCCGGCGCAACTATTCGCTGTCTGACGGGCCACATCAGCCGTGGTATCGCATCAGCGTCAAGCGAGAGAGCGGCGGCACCGTGTCCAACTGGCTCCACGACCACGTGGAGGCTGGAGCATTCCTGCAAGTGCAGCCGCCGGCCGGTGAGTTCATTCTGGACCCTTACGCCCAGCGACCGTTGCTGCTGGTGACCGGGGGGGTTGGCATTACGCCTGCGATGGCCATGCTGGAAGCCACAGCGGCCAGCGGCAGGCCCATCCGCTTCATCCATGCAGCGCGCCACGGCGGAGTGCACGCGTTCCGCGAACGGGTCGACCAGTTGGCCCAGGCGCATGACAACGTTGAGGTGGCGTACATCTACGAGGAGCCGCGCGCTGGCGACAGGCCGCACGTCGTGGGTCGTGTCGACCGCGAGATGCTGGCCCGGTACATGCCGGAAGACCGCGACGTCGACCTCTACCTGCTCGGCCCCAAGCCGTTCATGCAGGCCATCTACGCGCACGGCCTGGCCCTCGGCGTGCCGGCAACGCAACTGCGCTACGAGTTCTTTGGCCCTGCCGAGGAACTCCTGCCAGCCTGATCGATGCCAGGCTGGGCATGTCTCTTGCCTCCGGACTGCGACCGTGCATGAACCGTTCGCCGGCAAAGAAGTGGCCTCTCTTGATTGCGGGTCTCCGGCACTGGCCGGTGGCCCATCCGCAGCGTGATGGACCACGGAACGAGAAGGTCAGCGGCAGACGAGGGCGTTCACGGTCTGCATGCTTTCCCGCCTGAGGTCGGTGTGCTCGTGATCGCAGCAGTCACCTGGCTGGCGATCGCCGCGCTGCGTGGCGTGGCGTGGCAGATGGATCGCACTCCATCCATCGGACGTGGCCGACAACCTCGCGGCTCGGCGTGTGCAGACTCAGACCCGCTCGCTCACACGCATCGGCAGTGGCACGTGCCTGATCGCGGGCCTTGCGTTCATCTTGATGACGTTTCCGAAGGCGCGCCAGCTGGGCACCAGCCTGCTCGCCTCCGCTGGCGTTGCCGGCCTGATCATCGGCATCGCCGCGCGTTCGGTGTTCAGTAATCTGCTGGCAGGCCTGCAGATCGCCCTGGCACAGCCGATCCGCATCGATGACGTGCTCATCGTCGAAGGCGAATGGGGGGTGTCGAAGAAGTCAGCTCAGCCGCATCGGGCCCGAATTTCGACTTGCGCTGTGAGTTGCGGGAGGGCCTGATCGACTTCATCCATCGCACGTTTCCGTTCGCCCTGCCGATGACGCGCGCGCCTGGACCAGGCGGCATCCGGCACCACACTGAGCGTCAGGCGCGACACGGCGGCTGTCGACTGACTTCGATGCCCGGCGGCCGTCATCGCTTGCGCCCCGCCACCCCCGAGACACCTCGACGCGGCCCGCCTGCTTAGAGAGGAAAGCTGTTGAAGCATGGCCGCGGGTGCTCGTGAGCCCCGCTTCAAGGACACGAGGCGGCCGCCGGTTTCACGCTGTGGTGGCGATCGGCGCGCGGGTCGTGATGACGTGGCTGCCGAGCACGTCCACGTCAACCATCTCGGCCAGCGCCACGCCGGCATCATCGGCCGTGCGGCCCAGCTTCAGCATCGCGACCAAGTACGGCGAGGCGGCACGCAGGCCTGCCGGCACGGGTTGGGCGTGCTCGGACGAAACGTCGAGCACCGCGGTCACTTCGTCCACAAGCAGGCCGTAAACGGGCCTCCGCGCCGCGTTGGCTTGGGCGATCACCAGCACCACGCCTGCGCCCTCGCGCCGTCGGGTGTCAGTGTCGAACAACACACGCGCGTCGGCGACGGGGACCACGCAGCTGCCGCCCTCGGTGGGCACCTCCAGTAGACCAGCCATTTCCCGGCGGCCCACCGGCGCGCGCACCAGGCCCAGGGTCGTGCGGGCTTCCAGCACCCGTGCCGCCGGCACCGCATAGTGGGCGTCCCCGACCGCGAAGAGCGCGACCTCCTGGGCGGTGTCTCGCTTGGCGATGGGCTGGGCGACAGGCATGGCCAAGACAGGAGAAGCGCCCTCAGCCGACGCGGACCCAAGCTTCAGGGCGACGATGGCATGCACACCGTTGTCGTAGCCGTCGCTGCACTTGAACTCCCGGTAGCCCGAGGCGCGCACGCGCGAGACGGCCCAGCGGGTGCCACTGTGCTCCACGATGGCCTTGCCCCCTGCGAAGGGGAACCGCGTGCCGGGCGGAAATGTCGGGTCCGTGCAGGAGATCACGCGCCCGTCCGCGCCGACGAAGGCCGCGATGCCTGGCCTGGCGGCGAGCACATCGTCGAGCATCGCACGGAACTCTCGCTCGGCGTTGAAGACGATGGCGATGCCGCCCAGCTCGCGCCTCGAAGAGCCGCTGCGCACCGTCGCCACGAAGACATAGGTGGGGGCGTCGCCTGACAGTGGCGAGGGCTGGAAAGGCGTCGCGGTGTAACGCTGGCTGTCGCCCCCGTGCAGCGCGGCGTCGCGCAGCGCGTCGTCCACCTTCGTGCCCACCAGCTGCGCGCCGTTGGATGCGCCGCGCACGATGCCATCGGCATCGAAAACCACCAGGCGCGTGTAGACCGTGTAGAGCCCGTTGATGTGGGCCAGCACGGAGTTGAGCCTGGCGCTGCCCTCGGCGTCCGCCGGCGCGGCAAGCACGCTCTCCAGCACGGGCGACAACGCCCACCAGCGGCAGTCGTTGGCGCGCTCGTAGAGGTTGCGGTCCATGATGTCGGCGGCCAGGCGCGCAAGCTCTTGCGTCTGGTGCCGCATCCGGCCCAGCGAGGTCCGGTAGAGGTCGCCGATGGCCGCCGCCACGCGGCTGCGCGTGCGCATGCCGGCCTCGTTGATCTGGTGCAGTGCGGCCTTCAGCGCTGCTTGTGCGCCGCCGCGCGCACCGGCGACAAGGCGTCCGTTCCAGACCACGCGCCGCAAGTCGGCGTTGATCTCGTCGACCTCCCTGCGGATGCGTTGCAACTCGGCCTGGTCGAGCGCCACCGCATCAGCGCTGTCGCCTTGCTGCCCGTCGTTGCGAGTCCGAAAGGCGGTGAGCAGCGACACCATCGCGTGGGCGCGCCAGCCCGCCGGGCCCGCGTAGCCTTGGTAGCCGTGAGCGGCACGCGTAACGCTCAGGTACTCGCGTCCACCGAACGTCGTCAGCGCGACGTCGCCCGCCGGCTCCGCCTGCACCTTCGCGCCCAGCGGAACGTGCGACTCGTCGCTGCTAGCGATGACCCGATCGCGCTCGTCCAGCAGCACCAGCGCGATCTGCCGCTGCTCGACGGCGACGCTGGCGAAGATGCGCTCCATCTCGTCTGCGCTCGCGAAACGCAGCACAAGCACGCCAATGCACCGGCCTGCCGTGTCGTCGACGCGGTGGGCGTAGAGCAACGCGGGGCGCTGGGCATCGGCGCCGAGGTCGCTGAACGCGAAGCGCTCGACGTAGCCGCGAGTGGCAGTTGCCTGCGCCACCGCCGGATCGGCGCTGCGCTCGTGCGCGCCATCGGCCTGCAGGCGCGCCAGGATCTCGCCGTCGGGTGCGAGGACCACGATGTCGTCGTAGACGGTGTATTTGGAGCGGTACTCGGCAAGCCGACGCAGGAAGGCGCCGCGTCGGCCCTCGCGTTCCTCCGGTGTGGCGGCACAGTAGGCGCGTAGCACGTCGTCCGTGGCGAGGAAGCCCACGTCCGCGGTGCGCTCGTAGAGGTTGCGCACGAGGATGTCGATCGTGCATTGCGCGGCCGAAGCCATTTCGTCGCGCAGTTCGGCGAGGCTTTCTTCCCCCAGCTGATGCACCAACTGAGACTGCAAGGCGGCGAATCGCGCTCGCGTCTGCACCAAAGTCGGCAAGATGGATTCGGCCTCCTCGGGGCAGCTGATGGCGGCGCTCGCTTCGATCATCTGCCACAGCAATGCCAGGTCGCGCAGGTCACGCTCGGCGAGCTGGACGCGCCGCATATGGGGAAGGAGGTCGTCGACGAGGCTCAAGGTTATTTTTCCGTTATGTACTCTGGGCTCAGGCCAGCGTACAGGCCGCGTCAGCGCGGCAATCGGTAAATCAAGCGCAGTCTCGCCGGCCAGTTGTCCGAGAGCACCATTGCCTGTGCGCAGAATTGTTGCGGAATGCCTTGGCGCATGGCGGCGTCCGTCGACCAATAAGGGAAGCATGCAGCCTGGTTCGGCCCTACACGGAGGCTGCGCCCGTCGGGCTCCTGGGAGGGCGCACGGGATCTGGGCCGCGAAGCGAGCGCACTGCAGCCGGCCAATACGCCGATCGCGGCCCCGCCTCGTTCAGTGCGGTGCAGGTGCACGCGCAGGTTTGACGCCTGAGAACTTCGGCCACCCGAAAAAGAAGTTTTGCGTCAGCCTGCATGTCTCGGGCGTATCACCGAACCATTCCGGACGGAAGTACGGCGAGTGGAGAAGGCATCCCGGATAGAGCACCAGGCGGTTGTACTTCATCTCCAGCAATTCGGTCAGCTCCCATCCGCCAGCGCTGTCGGTGATGTAGCCGTCCTTGACGCCCCGCGTGGAGAAGATTTGTGCGAAGTACTCATCGTAGTCATCGCCCTGGCCGTCTTTCTTCCATCGAACGTAGGGCTCGAAAGCGCCCAGGTTCTTCATGCGCTCCACTGTGTCGGGATCTGCATCCGCATTGCCGCCCACGCTCGTGGAGGTGGTGCGACCTGCCATGGTGTCTGCATGAATCACGGCAGTCGCTTGCGTGTGGATGTGGCGGTACATCGACGTGCCGCCACGGCACTGATCCGGAGGGTTCAAGAACACCAGTCCGGCGAGAAGCGCCACATCAACGTGCGGCGTCCTCGGTCGGGGGCGTGGCGTCCGGTGCCCGGCATTCTCAATGCGCGTGAAGGACCAAGGCTGCTCGTGCTGCAAGAAGCTTTCGAGCGACGGATAGTAGAAGTTCGCGAAGCATTCGTAGAGGAACGAAAGAATCGGTGCCATGGGCATCGTCATCTGGGCGAGGTAGCCCGGATGCTTGCCCGAATAGGGCGTCAGGTATTGAAGGCCGAGCGCAGCCTGTCGCACGTGGTCGGGGTCACGGTAGAAGTTGTCGATGACCAGTGCCGGATATCGCTTGTCCCCGAGCAACAGCCTCTGAATCTGCATGTCGCCGGGCTTGTTGATCTGAAGGCGTTCAGGGTGGACGTGCATCGAGTTTCTCTCTGAAGCGCAAACGGATGTGGCAATGACTGGCAGGTTCGGAGGTACAGCGGATTGATGTTCAAGGATCAATGTTGAACAGCGATGACAACCTCATTGCTGCGCTGCCCGGGGTTGACGATCCCAAGGCAGGTCCCCAGCCTGGCCAGCTGCGTTCCCTGAGGTTCGTCCGCTGATGGGGAGCATTGACATGCCGTCCGGAAGTGCCGATGTGCCGATCGCATCATCGCTAGCGACTGGCGCCATCAAGCAGGTCGGATGACGCCTCCTGTGGAAGCTGTCCGACGCCGATAGCCAGGCGCCTTATGGGCCAACGGCTGGCGCTGCGCGGCCGCGCGTGATTGCAAAGGGGTCGTAGGCCGGCGCTCTTACGGCATCGGCCGGCTCAGCCTGCGACTGGCCCTCGAAATGGCGTAGTTCACCAGGCAGTACAGCGCCGCCACTGCCAGGTACACAGGGACCAGCGAGTGGTAGTTCGCGATCAGCACCCTGGCGTTCTGCATCAGCTCCCCATAGGTGACGACATAGCCGAAGGTGGTTTCCTTGACCACGATGACCAGTTGCGCGACCAGTGCCGGGACGATGTAGCGCAGCGCCTGGGGAAAGACGACATGCGCGAAGATGCGTGCTTCGGTCAGACCCAAGGCCCGTGCGGCATGGGTCTGTCCGCTGGGAACGGCGAGCACTCCCGCGCGGTAGACCTCCGCGACCACGGCGGCGGTGCTGAGTCCGACCGGCAAGGTCAACATCCAGTAAGCGCTCAGCTTGATCCCCACCGACGGCAGGACCAGGAAGCACACGTAGATGAGCAGCAGCGTCGGTACGCCGCGGAGAAATTCGATGACTGCGATGGCGAGCCAGCGCACGGCCTTCAGCGGCGACAGGCGGCCGACCAGCAGCACCAGCCCGAGCACCAGCGCGATCACGGCGGCCGCCGATGCCGATGCCAGCGTGCCGAGCAGGCCTTTCGCCAGGAACGCCCAGGTCGTCTTCCAGGCGAAGAATTCCCAGAGCCGCCCCTCGAGCTGACCCGCGGCATGGAACCCGCACACGATCCCCGCCAGCAGGGCGAGCAGCATGACCGCGACGACCCTGCTCGCCGCCCTGGCGATGGCTTGCGCGTGCGGGTTCAGGTCGCCGAAGAGGATGTCTTCCGCGACGCGGCTCATCGCAGGATCCGCAGCTTGTCTTCGAGCCTCGCGCCCGCCCACGCGATGAGCAGCCCCGAGACCAGGTACATCGCTGCCGCCACCGCGAAGGCCGAGATTCCGGCGGCGGAATCGTTGGCGATCTTCGCCACCAGCGCCGTGAGTTCGCGGCCCGGCAAGGGCACCTGCGACGCCAACGAGGTGGACAGCATCAGCGCGATGAGCAGCGAAGTCATCGGTTGTACGACCGAGCGCAGTGCCTGCGGCAGCACCACCGAAGAGACGATGGTCATCGGGCCCATGCCCAGACTGCGCGCGGCGTGCACCTGGCCGACGGCAACCGTGTTGATGCCGGTGCGCAGATAGTCCGCGGTGAACGCGGAGCACACCAGGGCCAGGGTCAGGACCACGCTGTGCTCGTAGTCGACCACCACCTGAAGATCGGGCAGCGCGAACACGATGAAGATCAGCAGCGCGACGGCAGGGATGTTGCGGAAGACCTCGACGTAGAGGGTCAGGACGAAGCGCAGTGGCCGCAGCGGCAGGAGCCGGGCGACCGTCACCACCAGGCCCAGCGCGGTGCCGGCTACGAACGAGGCCGCCGTGAGCTTCCAGGTCAGCAAAAGGGCCTGCCCGAAGGCAGGCCCGTGGTCCGCGAGGAGGCGTAAGACACCGCCCATCTTCAACGAAGGGCAGGCGGCGTCGGAACGTCGGTGCTGCCTGTGCGCTGCCCGATGGTCAAGGCCCACAGCTTGGCCCAGGTGCCGTCGGCTTCGATCTTCTTCAGGAAGCCGTTGACGAAGGCCACGCCGTCCGAGCCCTTGGGAAGGCCGATGCCGTACGGGTCTTGCGCGCCAAAGGGGGCGCCCGCCAGACGGACCTCGCCGGTGCCCTGGCTCAGGACGTTGAGCAGCAGCGTCTGGTCGGTCACGTAGGCGTCGACGCGTCCCTGGCGCAGGGCGTCGAGCGCCTCCTGGTGGGTCTGGAACTCCTGCACGATGGCCTTGGGCGCGAATTGCGCAAGGATCGCGGGCCCGGTCGAGCCGGCCTGGGTGGCGGTCTTCTTGCCGGCGAGATCGTTGTACGACTGGATCGCCTTGTTGTTCGACTTGGCCAGCACCCCCGCTTGAGACGCGTAGTAAGGCCCCGCGAAAGAGATTTTCTCGGCGCGGGCAGGGGTGATGGAGTAGGTGGCCAGCACCATGTCCACCTGGTCATTGATGAGAACCTGCTCGCGGGTGGACGACGTGACCTGGGTGAACTGGTACTTCGACCCATCGCCCAGGATGTAGCGGGTCAGCAACTGGGCCAGGCCTGCATCGAAGCCGCGAATCTTCCCATCCTTCTCGTTGAGCATCGAGAACAGATTCGACGTCTGGGTGCCGCCGAGGCGAAGCGTGCCGGCCTGCTTGATCTTGCTGGCCCACTTGTTCGACGAGACGGTCGAGGCGTCGGCAATGGGACCTTGAGCGACCAACGTGTCGAACGCAGCCGCGTTGAGGGGTGTGCCCTGTGCAAAAACCGCCGCACCGGTCGCAACGGCCAGTGCGACCACGGTGGCTTTGAGGATGGATGAAATTTGCATTGTTCTCTCGTTGATGCGTTTAGCCGGCAAACTTATAGCAGTTCATGGAACGGACAGCGCAAGTGGGTTTCGCCCGCTTGCGGCTGCCACTCATGTGGCACGTTGAGCGGCCGCTTCGGTGCGGCGCATTCCGGCGGGTGGACTTGCGCTTTAGCTCGAGTGCTCGCGCTCGACGTCTCTCACAAGGGTCATCCGATCTGCGGCGGCGCGAACGTCGGCAAGCTGACTCCTACCAGCCGTTGAGCCCGTGTGCGCGAAGGACTGCTTACGCTCTGCACTGCCAGCACTCGGTTCAGCCTGCACGCCGCAGTGCGCTGACGCGGCCTACGACCGCCAGGCGCTGGAACAACTTGCCGCTACAGCACGCGCCCGGCACTGGCCAACGAGCGCGTACAGACCCACGCCGCAGGCCAGGTGGTGCTCGGCGCCACCTGCCGAGTGCGAGGCGAGCTGGGCGCGTCACAGGCCGGTGCGGCTGAGTTGGGCACGTCTGCTCAAGCGGGTGTTCGCGCTCGACCTGGAGCACTGCCCGAACTGCGGCGGCGAGCTGAAGATCATAGCGGCCATCATGGAACAGCCGGTCATCGAGAAGATCCTCACGCACCTGGGTCTGCAGGTCCGTGCGCCGCGCCACCGCTCGCCGTGCAAAGCGCATGTTCGTTATGACTTTGGAACGAGCGCCTCACCCCGATCGGATGCCAGAGTACGACTCCCGATCACAGATACCGGTCTGCGAAGCAGACTTACGTAACTCGACATGGCGGCGCCACCATTCCCGGCCCCTTGAGCGGCCATCACCTGGGCGGTCGCGAACTGGGCGGTGGAATGACAGGCATGAACTGGCTGCGCAGGCTCGTCCAGCGTGGTGCGGTAACGCGCCACAGCGAGACCGAGTGGAACGTGGTGGTCGGCGGACGCACGCTTGCCCGCCTGCGACTGCCCGAACCGGAAGACATGTTCTGGACCTCCTTCGAGATCGTGCCCGCGACACAGCCAGCCGACTCCCGGCTGATGGATGACAGCTTCTGGGCCGGCGATGCATGGCGTGTCGTACGCGCAACGACCGGGCACGAAGAGGGGCCGGTCATTGCTTCGTCGACAGGACTTGACCGACTGCGCCACCGCGTGCGGCTGCGCGGCATACGGGGGTGAACTGGCCCGCATGCGGCTCAGCCGCACATGCGACGTTCGTCCCCGCGCCCGTCGCGGCGCCCAACGACGGCTTGTTGCCAGTCAGCGCGAGTACGCACGGCAGGCGTTAGCGTCCAGACACGCTGCACCCCGGCCTTCACCGCTGCTCCGGCGAGAGCAGCAGCGGGTTGAAAGGGCCAGTTTTACTCGAAGCAAAAGCGCAAACACTTGGCCGCGCATCACTGCTGCTATCACGCTACCACCCACCTCGCCGCGGCTGCTGATGTCCGTCACCTTACGGCGAATCTCAGTTTGAGATCGCTTGCTTTCCCGGTGTACCGGGTGCTGCTGTTTCCACAACGCCCATCACATCTGCCCGCGACGCAGCCGTGCGTTGCACCGCCTCGCCGGCTCGCGGCCTGCGCCGGTCCGTCGTGCTCACGCGCCGGTCGCGCCGGCCCTTCGATGCCGCGCCCTGAGAGGCATCGGGGGCGCCCATCGGCCGGTCGGTCTTGCGGCGCCTGAAGAGCTGAGGCACGAGCCGGACGAAGGCATCGATGTCCGGCCCCTTCTGCAGCACGGTGACGTTGGACAGTCCCTTGTCACTGCGCAGTTTCAGCACGCGCAGGAGCTCTTCCTCGTACCCTGTGTAAACCAGCACCGGAAGATCAGGCCGCGTCTGCTTGAGGTACTTCAGCACGTCCAGTCCGCTTTGTCCCCCGAGGTTCAGATCGAGGATGAGCAGCTCCGGGCGGAAGCGGTGGAGCTCTTCCACCGCTTCGCTGGTCGATGCACTGATCTTTACGTCCGGCGACTGCAGGCAACGATTGAGCATGGCCGGGATGATCAGCTGCATCTCGTCGTTGTCCTCCACCACCAGAACGCGTGATGACGAACGCCGGCTGGGCGAGCGTCGCTCGGAACGGCGCTGGTCCTGCCGAGGCACTTGTGCCTCCATGCGCGTCAGCTCTTCCCTGGCGCGCTGCGCGATGAGCCGCTCGCGCTCCACGTCTTCCTTGTGGCGGGCGATCTCTTCCTTGTGTCGCGAGATGCGCAGGTACTGATGCCATGCGAATACCGCCAGCGCGCACACCAGCATGAAGAAAAGCGTGGCGTTGCCGCCCTGGTCGCGCACCAGCGAGACGGCGTGGTCGAGTAGCTTCTCCATGCAAGGCCCTCCCTCGATCGACTGGGGGAGCTGCCGAGTATTGAAGCCTGCAAGGCGCACGGCCATCCCATGCTTGGCATTGACGGAAGTCATTGCCACACGGGCAGCCGGGAGGACATCAGGGCTTACCGCGCCGCGGGTACCCGGCTTTCCGTGGCATCCCTAGGATGGAGCGTCGGCGCCTGGCGCTCGATCGGGAGCGCACATCATGTCCATCCAGCTGAACCACACCATCGTTCCCGCCCGCGATCCGCTGGCTTCAGCAGCCTTCCTGGCGCAGATCCTGGGTCGGCCCGCGCCGGTGAGATTCGGTCCCTTCTACGGGGTGGAACTCGACAACGGGGTGACGCTGGACTACTACCGCACGGAAGACCCGGGTGCTGGCGAGCACTACGCCTTTCTGGTGAGCGAGGAGGAGTTCGATGCCATCCTCGCTCGGATCAATGAACGCGGGCTGCCGATCTGGGCGGATCCCGGGCATCACCGCGCCGGCATCAACCGCAACGACGGCGGGCGGGGTGTGTACTGGAGCGACCCGGACGGCCACAACCTGGAGATCATCACGCGGCCGTATGGGAGCGGGGGGTGACTTCACGTTTTGGGTGAGGCGGGCAAGGGGCTTCGACAAGCTCAGCCCGAACGGTTTCGGGACTCCGTGAGGCTTCGACGGGTTCAGCCCGAACGGGTTTGGGACTCCGCGGGGCTTCGACAAGCTCAGCCCGAACGGGTGTTGGACAAGGGCGTCGAAAAGCTGTGCGGGCTCAATCCCCCATCGCGCCCGATTCGACCCAGCGCTTCAACAGCGCGCGCTCCGGCTCCGTCATCTGCGTCGCGTTGTTCAGCGGCATGGTCTTCTGCACCACGGCTTGCTGGTAGATGGCCTGCGCGTGCTGGCGTACCAGCGCAGGGGTATGCAGCTGCACGTTCTTGTTGATCACCTGCTCGCCGTGGCACACAACGCAACGTTCTTCCACCACCTTGCGCACCTCGGCAAAGTCCGGTGCCATCGCGGCTTGCGCCGCAGGCGGGGCTGCGGGCGCCAGCCACGCTGCCGCGCCCACGAGCATCAGCGTGCCGACCGTCGCGTATTCCCACGGCACGCGCCGCTCCTGCACCCTCGCCCGATGCCGCGCCACGAAGGAATGGCGGATGAGCGCGCCCGCAGCCATCAGGGCCACGAGCACCAGCCAGTTGTGCCTCGCGCCGTAGAGAAAACCGTAGTGGTTGCTCAGCATCGCCACGAGCACCGGCAGCGTGAAGTAGGTGTTGTGGACGCTGCGCTGCTTGGCGCGCTGCCCGTGGCGCGGGTCCACCGGTTCGCCGGCCTTCATCTGCGCGATGACCTTGCGCTGGCCGGGAATGATCCAGTGCGCCACGTTCGCGCTCATCGCCGTGGCGAGCATGGCGCCCACGAGCAGAAAAGCGGCACGGCCGGCGAAGAGCTGGCACGCAGACCAACTCGCCGCCACCACGACCATCGCGACCAGCCACCCCACGATGCGATCCCCGCCCGGTCGTTGCCCGAACACACGGCAGATCGCGTCGTAGACCACCCAGAACGCAACGAGGAACCCCAGCGCCGCCGCGATCGCCGCGCCCGGCGACCAGGCGTGGACTTTCGGGTCGATGAGGAAGGCCGACGGACGCAGCAGGTACAGCACCGTGAACAGCCCAAAGCCCGTGAGCCAAGTGGAGTAGCTCTCCCAGTAGAACCAGTGCAGCTTGTCCGGCATGCGCGGCGGCGCGACGAAGTACTTCTGCGGGTTGTAGAAGCCGCCGCCGTGCACGGCCCACAACTCGCCGTCCACCCCTTTGGCCTGGAGGTCCGGGTCCTTTGGCGGGGTGAGGCTGTTGTCGAGGAAGACGAAGTAGAACGACGAACCGATCCACGCGATGGCCACCACCACGTGAGCCCAGCGCAGCAGCAGGTTGGCCCAGTCGAGCAGGTACTCAGCTGCCACGGTAGGTGGAGTAGCTCCAGGGGCTCACGAGCAAAGGCACGTGGTAGTGCGCCTGCGCATCGGCGATGCCGAACTCGACCGGCACGTCGTCCAGGAAGGGTGGGCTGGGCAGCGCGGCACCAAAGGACATGAAGTACGCCCCCACCGAGAACACCAGCCGGTAACGCCCGGCCTGCAGGTCATCGCCCTCGAGCAGCGGCCCGTCCGCGCGGCCGTCGTCATTGAGTTGCACGGTGCGAATCAGCTTCGCGCCCTCGGGGTCCAGGCGATGCAGCGACACCGCCATGCCGGCGGCGGGGGTGCCGTTCATGGTGTCGAGCACGTGGGTGGTGAGCAGGCCCATGTCGCGTGCGGTGGGTGAATCGGCGCAGTGTAGCCAGCACATGCGGTGCAGGACCACAATGCATGCACCGCAGCCACTCCATGCCTTTCATGAGCGACCCCTTGCAGCGCCAGGCAGCCGGCTATCCACGTGACCTGCGCGGCCACGGACGCACGCCCCCGCAGGCGCAATGGCCGGGGCACGCACGCATCGCCTTGCAGTTCGTCCTCAACTACGAGGAAGGCGGCGAGACCTCGGTGCTGCATGGGGATGCGGGCAGCGAGCAGTTCCTCTCCGAGATGTTCAACGCGGCCAGCTACCCCGCGCGGCATCTGAGCATGGAGTCGATCTACGAGTACGGCTCGCGCGTGGGTGTGTGGCGCCTGCTGCGAGAGTTCGAGCGGCGCGGCCTGCCGCTCACCGTGTTCGGCGTGGCGATGGCGCTGCAGCGCTGTCCGGAAGTCACCCAGGCCTTCGTGGCCGCGGGGCACGAAATCGCCTGCCACGGCTGGCGCTGGATCCACTACCAGAACATCGACGAGGCCACCGAGCGCGAACACCTGCGCCTGGCGATGGAGGTCATCGAGCAGCTCACCGGCTCGCGCCCGCTCGGCTGGTACACCGGGCGCGACAGCCCGAACACGCGCCGGCTGGTGGCCGACCACGGCGGCTTCGAGTACGACAGCGACTACTACGGTGATGACCTGCCCTTCTGGCTCAAGGTTCGCCGCAGCGACGGCCGGCAGGCGCCGCACCTGGTGGTGCCCTACACGCTGGACGCCAACGACATGCGCTTCGCGCTGCCTCAGGGTTTTGCCACGGGCGAGGACTTCTTCCACTACCTGCGCGACAGCTTCGACGTGCTGTATGCCGAGGCAGACGAGGCCCCGAAGATGATGAGCGTGGGTATGCACTGCCGCCTGCTCGGGCGGCCGGGGCGCTTCAAGGCCCTGCAGCGTTTCCTGGACCACGTGCAGTCGCGCGAGCGCGTGTGGATCTGCCGGCGCATCGACATCGCTCGGCACTGGCGCAACGTGCATCCGTACGACGAGACCACCGCCTTTGCCTGGGGTTGAGATGCGGACGCTCGAACAGCTCAACGCCGCCTCGGCCGCCGAGTTCGCCTCGCTGCTGGAGGGCATCTACGAGCACTCTCCCTGGATTGCGGAACGCGCCGCGGCGCACCGGCCCTATGCCACGCTGGCGCAGCTCAAGCACGCGCTGGTCCAGGTGGTTCGCACCGCGGGCCGGGACACACAGCTCGCGCTGCTGAGAGCGCACCCGGAACTCGCCGGCAAGGCCATGGTGAGCCGCACCCTCACCGAGGCATCCACCGGCGAACAGCGCGGCGCCGGGCTCACCGACTGCACACCGGAGGAGTACGCGCGGCTGCAGCAGCTCAATGTGCAGTACCAGACGCGCTTCGGCTGGCCCTTCATCCTGGCCGTGCGCGGGCCCCGCGGCACGGGGCTCATGCGGGCGCAGATCATCGCGACGTTCGAGCGCCGGCTGGCCGCGCACCCCGACGACGAGTTCGCCGAGTGCCTGCGGCAGGTGCACCGCATCGCCGAGCTGCGGCTGGCCGACGGCTTCGGCGCCGTGCCGGAACTCGGAAACCTCGTGTGGGACTGGGCCGAAGCGCTGGCTGCGCACAGCGACCCGGGGTTTCGCGATGCCGGGCAGCTCACGGTCACTTACCTCACCGAGGCGCACCGGGCGGTGGCGGAACAGCTCTCGGCATGGATGCGGGAATGCGGCTTCGATGAGGTGTCGATCGATGCGGTGGGCAATGTGGTGGGGGTCTATCACGGCCAACCTCATCCCGCCGAGGGGAAGCAGCGCCTGCTCACGGGCAGCCATTACGACACGGTGCGCCACGGCGGCCGCTACGACGGGCGGCTGGGCATCCTGGTGCCCATGGCCTGCGTGCGAGAACTGTCGCGAGCGGGGCGCCGCCTGCCCTACGCCATCGAAGTCGTGGGCTTCGCGGAAGAGGAAGGCCAGCGCTACCCGGCTACCTTCCTGGCCTCCAGCGCGCTGGTGGGCCGGTTCGATCCTCGCTGGCTGGACCAGGTGGATGCCGAAGGCGTGACGATGCGCGAGGCGATGCAAGCTTCCGGGCTTCCGGGCACGTGGGAGTCCATTGCCGCGCTGCAACGCGACCCGGGGCGCTATCAGGGCTTCGTGGAAGTGCACATCGAGCAGGGGCCGGTATTGCACGAGCTCGACATGCCGCTGGGGATCGTGACCTCCATCAACGGCAGCGTGAGGTTCCTGGGCGAGGCTCGTGGCGTGGCCAGCCACGCCGGCACCACGCCAATGGATCGGCGGCGCGATGCCGCGTGCGCGGTGGCCGAGCTGGCCTTGGCGGTCGAACGCCGGGCCGCTGGTGGCAACACCGTGGGCACGGTCGGCGTGATGGAGGTGCCGCAAGGTTCCATCAACGTGGTGCCTGGCCGCTGCCGCTTCAGCCTGGATCTGCGCGCCGCCAGCGACGAGGCACGCGATGCGTTGGTGCGCGAGGTGCTGAGCGATTTGCGCACCATCGGCGAGGGGCGGGGTGTCTCGTTCACGGTGGAGGAAACCCTGCGGGTTTCGGCCGCCCCCAGTCATCCAGCGTGGCAGGCGCGCTGGGAGCGTGCGGTCGAGCGCCAAGGCCTGCCGGTGCATCGCCTGCCCAGCGGCGCGGGCCACGACGCGATGAAGCTGCACGAAGTCCTGCCGCAGGCGATGCTGTTCGTGCGCGGCGAGAACGGCGGGATCAGCCACAACCCGCTGGAATCTTGCACCAGCGACGACATCGAACTGGCGGTGCGGGCGCTGAGGGAATTGCTCGACCAGTTGGCGCGCGAACCGTGAGCCTGGGATCGCCACGCGATCGGGGCTTCGACAAGTTCAATGCGAACGGAACGTAGCCAAGCTCGCCGCTCACGTCGGCCATTTCCCACAAGCGAATAGGCCATCATCGCCTGTGGCCGCTCGGATCGCGCGCCTAGCATCGCTCGGGATGAAGCACTTCTCGATGATCCGCGGGTTCCACCTGGCCGACTTCTTCACGCTCGGCAATGCGGCCTGCGGCGCGCTGATGGTGTTCTTCGCCGCGGCCAGCACGGGCACGCGCTCCATGGTCCACTTCTACACCGCGGCAGCCATGGCGCCTGCGGCCCTGTTGTTCGACGTGCTCGATGGCCGGGTCGCCCGCTGGCGCCATCAGTCGTCGCCCCTGGGCCGCGAGCTCGACTCGCTGGCCGACGTGATCTCCTTCGGCATCGGCCCGGCCGCGCTCGGCTACGCCGCCGGTTTGCAAGGCGGCTGGGACCTCGTCGCGCTGATCTACTTCGTGTGCTGCGGCGTGAGCCGGCTCGCGCGCTACAACGTCACCGCGGAACACCTCTCCGCCGGCTCCGGCAAGGTAGCGTACTTCGAGGGCACCCCCATCCCGACCAGCGTGGTGCTGGTCTTGCTGCTCGCCGCAGTGGCGTGGCAAGGCCGCATCGGGGATGACATGTGGCTCGGCGCGCAAGACCTCGGGCCCTGGACGCTGCATCCCTTCGCCCTGCTCTTCGTGCTCTCGGGCAGCCTGATGATCAGCAAGACCCTGCACATCCCCAAGTGGTGATCGCCTCCTTGCCGAAAGGAAGACCCATGGACACGCATCGCTCCCTCCCCGGCGCCTCGTCTCAGGACTTCGACGCCTCGCTGCAACTGCTGGCCGCCAAGATCCGCGAGGCCGCCGAGTGCCTGCTCGACCTGCAGGTCGCCATCGAGCGGTTGCGCCTGTCGCGCGAGCCGAGGTTCGCGATGAAGGTGCACGAGGTCACGACCGAGTGCCTGCACCGCGCCATGCGGCGCTGAACTCAGCGCCGCACTGCACATCGCTGTGCGCGCCAATGTTGCCTACGAATCCCGGACCATGCCGATTAACGGGCTCGCACAAGCTCGCACCAGTGGATAGTCGGTCATCTCGGCAGCGCCGCTCGCCTTGTAGCGCATACCCGTTTCTCCGCGAACGCCTGCCCCGGCAAACGGGGTTGAGAATCTGATCAGCAACTGATTCAGTGCTGCCCACCGGAAGCGCAAGCAGCCAGTGCCGGCATCCGCCGGCGGCCGAAATACTTCCTGTCGTACGGTCGCGAAGACTGCGACGAATCGTGCCTGCCCAACGAAGGCTTCAACGTCCGAATGTGGTCGCTGGACAGCACTGGATGGACACGATCAACGACACGCCGGCCCGCTGTGCGCTGCATCTTGTGTTGCTGCTCGCACGTAGAATGAGCTGCGCCACGCCAAGTTTCTAAGCCGCTCGGCACGCCTTGCCACGGGATTCCGCCTTGGCTTGCAAGGCAGGAGCGGTGCCTGCACACGAGAGGGAGAGCCATGAGAACACCACTGGAACTCGAAACGGCACTCAAAGCGCAGGACGGCGGACCGACCTTCTTCGACAACGCCCATTTCTCCTGGACTCGCGATGTGGAGAGTCACTGGGCGGAGGTGCGCGCCGAGGCGGATCGCGTGCTCGCCGTGCTCGATCTGTTGCCGGGCATCGAAGAACTGCAGGTCGAACAGCTCGACCTGACGACTGACAAGCGCTGGAAGGTCTTTCCTTTCTACGCCTATGGGCATTGGGCGCAAGGCAACCTGCGCCGCTGCCCAGCCACGGCGCGAGCGATCCAGGCGATCCCAGGGCTGCAAGCGGCCATGTACTCCGTGTTCGAGCCCAGGAAGTCGATTCCGTTGCACCGTGGCGTATACGGCGGCTTGTTGCGGTACCACATGGGCATCAAAGTGCCTAAGCCGGAAACCCAGTGCGGCATTACGGTGGGAGGCGACACGCGACACTGGAGGGATGGCGAGAGCATGATCTTCGACGATAGTCATCCTCATGAGGCGTGGAACGACAGTTCCGAGCCCCGCGTCATCCTTCTGGCTGACTTCACTCGTCCGGTCATCCCTCAAATGCGCGAGTTCAACGATCGAGTCATCGTGGAAATACGAACCAGCGACTACGTGGTGAATGCAGTGCGGCGCTGGAATGCGTGGGAAGCGCTGCATGGCAGGCGCTTTGACGAAGCCTTGGATGAGGCTGCCACGCGCTTGGGTCCGTGAGGGCGCCCGCTAAGGAGTTTCCTTGAGTACCTCAGGTCCGATCCCCGGGGCCCGGGCCCGCACCTGAGGGCTCACCCTCTCAGTACGTGATCTGGACCCGGTGGTCCCGAAAGCGCAGCACGGCCGCCTTCAAACGGATCTCCTCCAGCGTCAGCTCGGGCGTGACCGCATCGCCTTCGTGATAGATCTGGCCGTTGATGATGAGGAAGCGGCTGGCCGGCGTGGGCGAGTAGATCGAGCCGCCGACGTCCAGCCGGGGCATCGCGCGACGCACGGACTCGGGCAGTTCGTGCAGCGCGTAGAGGCGCTCCCGCGGTGGCTGCACGGGAGCCGGCCGGGCAGCCTGCGCCTGAGGCGCACGAGCGCGCGAATCGGTGGGTGCCTGAACGGCCGTCGACGGCTGGCCGGCTGCACGCGGTTTGGCTGCCATGGGAGCCTGCGGCCTGAGGGGCACCACCGGCTCGGGAAGTGGCGCCACCGGTGATGCCGGCGCGGCAGCCATCGCGGGTGTCGGAGCGGGACTAGCGGCCGCCGCCGGCGTGGCACCAACGGGCGGTGCCGTCACCACCGCGGGCTCGGACGCCGGGGCCGGCGCCGGCTGCTCGCGCCCGGTCAGCGACCATGCCAGCGCCGCGACGAGCACCACCAACGCGCCGACACCCATCCACACGAAGGGCGGCACCTGGCGCCGGGGCGCCTCGTCGCCGGCATCCGGCAACACCGACTGCGTGTGCAGGCGGGGCACGCCGGCGCGCCCGCGCTCGGCATCCGCGCGCCGCAAGGCGTCGAGGATGTAGGACATCGGTTTATCTCCCCGTGTGCGCGAGGCGCGGTTCGTCGACGCCGCTGGCGCGGTTGAGCTGCATGAAGGTCATCGGCCCTGGACGGCCGTCAGCGTCCAGGCCCTGGGCGAGCTGGAACGCCTGGATGCGCGAGCGCAAGGCCGCATCCAGCACCGGCCGGCCCTCGGGTGCGGGCTCGCCACGCAGCGCAGCGAGCTTCAGCGCGAGCCATTCGGTCACGGGCCCGGTTTCCCCCTCGGCCGGCGCGCGGGCATAGCCGGGCGGCGTGCGCCAGAGGGTCGCGAAATCGCCCCGCCAGCGTTCGCCCAGCTCGGCCAGCGGCACGGTGTGCGGGCGGCCCTCCATGTGCAGCGTGGCGCTGTGGGCGTCCAGGCCGGTGAGGAGGGCATACGAACGATCGCCGCCCTCCTCGCGCAGCGACACGATGCCCGGCCGGCCCAACTGCCGGATGAGGGCGAGCGTGGCCGCCGGCAGGCGGAAGCACTGCAGCTGCCGGCTCGGCGCCACCTGGCACGGATCGCCCTCGCCGGCCTCCAGGCCCCAGGACCGCGCCAGCTCGCGCCAGGCCTCGCGCTCGCTGCCCAGCCCCGTGGGCCAGGCGTAGAGCGCGGGCGCGGAAGCCGCGGAGGACACCGACACAGCGGAGGCCGCGCTGGCCGGCGTGGATGCGGCAGCCGCCACACGCGGGGCCGTGGCCGCGGCGGAAGCGGGTGTGGAAACCGGTGCGGAAGCCGCACGCGCGACCGTTGGCGTGGCGGGTGCGCGGCGCAGGCCGCCGTCCATGGCCCAGGAGACCACGCCGAACAGCGCCGCCGCGGCCACCACGCCGCCGCTCGCGAGGGCTGCGCGCCGCCAACCGGCGCGCGAACCTGCCGGCCGCTCGCCCGAACCGAACACCTCGGCCGCGGCTTTCTGGACGATGCCGGTATCCACCCGCGACCGCCCGCCGGCATAAGCACCCAGCAGTGCGCGATCGCACAGCAGGTTGATGCGGCGGGGCACGCCGCGCGAGAGCTTGTGGATGCGCTGCATCGACGCGCGGTCGAAAGGCTCGGCGCTGCGCAGGCCGGCCACCGAGAGCCGGTGCCGGATGTAGTGCACCGTCTCCTTTTCCGACAGCGCTTCCAGGTGGAAACGGGCGATGACGCGCTGGGCCAGCTGCTCCATCTCCGGTTGCGCCAGCATGTCGCGCAGCTCGGGCTGGCCGATCAGCACGATCTGCAGCAGCTTGCGTTCGTTGGTCTCGAGGTTGGTGAGCAGGCGCAGCTGTTCGAGCACCTCGGCAGAGAGGTTCTGCGCCTCGTCGATGATGAGGACGTTGTTCTGCCCGACGGCATGCGTGCGCAGCAGGTACTCGTTGAGCGCGTCGACGTGGTCCTTGGCGGTGGGCTGGCCCGGCCCCTCGTGCGAGGAGGGCACCCCGAACTCGGCGCACACCGTCTTGAGCAGTTCCTCGACCGTGAGCTTCGGGTTGAAGATGTAGGCCACGTTGCAGCGGCGTGGGATCTGCTCCAGGAAGCAGCGGCACACAGTGGTCTTGCCCGCCCCGATCTCGCCGGACAGCAGCACGAAACCCCCGCCCCCGTCGAGGCCGTACAACAGATGAGCGAGCGCCTCACGATGGCGCTCGCTCATGTAGAGGTAGCGCGGATCGGGTGCGATGGAAAAAGGCTCATGCCTGAGCCCGAAGAATTTCGCGTACATGGCGGCCGGCATCGGGCGGGAGCGAAGGCTGCAGCGAGTCTATCGCTGCACTCCTGGTTACCTAGACGGGTTCGGAAAGGACCTCACACAGCATCGCCCGCATGCGCCGGTGGTGGTCACCCGGCCAGTACACCCGCGCGCACGCCGGGCAGCGCGTAAACGACTGATGGCTCTCGGCCACGCGGGGCGGCACGGCCGTGAGCACCTCGGCCTTGTCCACCGCCTGCAGCGGCTCGTTGCAGCACAGGCAGCGGGTGAAGGGCCGCGCGCGGGCGGCGAGCTGCAGGCGCTGCACCACCTCGCGCAGCTGCTCCGGCGGCTTGACCGCGTGCACGTAGCAGCCATGCGTCACGTCGCGGCAGATGAGCAGAGCCCGATCGCGCGTGAGGATCACGCGGCGCTCGTTGGTCGCCAGCCGGCGCACGAGCTCATCGGCCGCGCCCGGTTCGTAGCGCGTGTCGAAGCCCAGCATGCGCAGCAGGCGCGCCAGCCCACCCAGGTGGGCGTCGGCGATGAAGCGCGGCTCGCGCAAGGGCGCATGGCGCACGCGCAGCAGCGGAGCGATGTCGAAGGCCTCGAACATCGGATACACGCTGATGCGGTCGCCCTCGCGCACGCGGTACCCGAAATCGACGGAGATGCCATTGGCGAGGATCAGCTCCACCTCGGTGTGCGGCACGCCCACCGATTCGATGGCGTGCTTCACCGAGGCGTTCTCCGCGCACCGCAGCTCGAACTCCTGTCGCCGCCGCCCGGGCGCGATGAAGTCGTTGAGCTCCTCGTAGAAGCGAAAGCGCGCGGTGGTTCTCAAGGAAATGCCGGTCCGCCCCGAGTTTTCTTGTCCCCCGCGCCGGCGCTCCTGGAGAAGCTCTCAATGCTCCATGCGCGAGAAGTGCCCATGGCGCGCGCCGCTCATGAGCTGCATGAACTGGGCACGCGACATGTGCAGGAGCTGCTCGTGGTCGCCGACCTCCACATAGACCTCCGGACAGCGCTCGATCTCGTCGTCCACCGCGGTCTCGATGCCCCAGGCCATGCCGAAAGCCGGCACCGCGCCAGGGTCGCAATCGTTGAACAGGCGGCTGACGGTCTGCTCGTCCGACAGGCGCAGGGTGGTGCGGCCCAGCATGCGCGCCAGGGCGCTGACGTGCACGCGGCAGTCGGACGGGATCACGGCCATCACGCAGCCGTTGTCGTCCTCGAGCACGACGGACTTGACGAGCATGCGCTCCGGCACGTGCGCGAGCCGGGCGGTCTCGGCGCTCGTGCGGCTGTGCGGGTGGGCGCACAGGTCATAGTGCGCACCGCGCGACTGCAGGTAGTTCGACAGAGTGGAAGACATCGACATGGCGGCCTCCAGGGAACGTGATGCGGAACCGCCGGGCGCTGCGCCGGCCCGCCGGCTGAGTTTGCTCCTTCCGGCAAGCCACCAGCGGAGCGTCCCGCCGCGCAACGAGGGAATCGCTCTCGCCCTTTGAGTCAACGCAGGGCCGCCCCAAGTTGACTCACCCTTTGGGGGCGCTCAGGTCGAGAACGACCACGCGGAGATCGGCAGGGGCGGCACGGGGGCCGGCGAGTCGTGCGACGCAACTGCCGGGCCGAGCGCCTCCACGACCTCGCGCTCGATCGCCGCGAAGGCGCGGGCCTTGCGATCGCGGGGACGCGGCTGTGACACCTCGACGATGCGCCGGATGCGGCCGGGCCGCGGCTGCATCACCACGACGCGGTCGCCGAGATAGACCGCTTCCTCGATGTCGTGCGTGACGAGGATCGCCGTGATGCCCTCGGCGCGCCAGATCCGCTCCAGCTCCTGCTGCAGGTGCGCCCGGGTCAGGGTGTCCAGCGCGCCGAAGGGCTCGTCGAGCAGCAGGATGCGAGGTCGGTTGACCAGCGCCCGGGCGATCGCGACCCGTTGCGACATGCCGCCCGACAGCTGGTGCGGATAGGCGCCCTCGAAGCCCTGCAGGCCGACGAGCGCGATGTGCTCCTGCACCGCAGCGCGCTTGTCCCGCCCGCTGCCGGGCGCGTTGAGCAAACCGATGGCGACGTTCTGCTCGACCGTGAGCCATGGGAAGAGCCGGTGCTCCTGGAACACGATGCCGCGGTCGAGGCTCGCGCCGGCCAGTCGCTGACCGTCGAGCAGGATCTCGCCTTCGTGCTCGGTCTCCAGCCCGATGATCAGGCGCAGCAGGGTCGACTTGCCGCACCCGCTGGCGCCCACGATGCTGACGAACTCGCCCGGGCAAATGGTGAGCGAGATGTCATCGAGCGCCGCGACTTCGCGGCCTTCGAGTCGGTAGTGCTTACCGAGATGGCGGATCTCCAGCGTGCCCGCGATTGCCATGGCTGCTCCTTGTTCGCGTTGTCATTGGCTTTGGAACGAAGGCCGCTGCTGCCAGCGCAATGCACGCGCTTCGATGGCCGCCGCGAGGCGCTGCAGCAGCGCCCCGATCGCGCCCACGCACAGCAGCCCGACGACGATGAGCTCGACGTTGAATGCCGCACGGCCCTTGATGATCAGATTGCCCAGCCCGTGGCCCCAGTTGGCGAGCAGGTATTCCGAGCCGATGGTCGCCACCCAGGCGCAGACCAGGCCCAGCGTGAGGCCGGCGGCGATCTTCGGCGCGGCGGCGGGCAACACCAGCCGCAGCAGCCACTGCGAGCCGGTGAAGGCGAACACGCGCGCGACTTCGCGATGCGCCTGGGTGACGCTGCGCACCCCTTCGATCGTGGCGAGCGCGACGGGATAGAACGTCGACAGCGAGATGAACACGAGCTTCGCCGGCTCGCCGTAGCCCCACCAGGCCGTGAGCAGCGGCAACCACGCGAACAGCGAGATCTGCCGCAGCACGTGGAAGCTGGGCCCCAGGAGACGATCGAACCCGCGCGACAGGCCGAGCAAGGCGCCGAACCCGACACCGGCCAGCGCGCCGAGCGCGAAGCCGGCGGCATCGCGCGCCAGGCTGTAGCCCACGCCTTGCCAGAACAGCGGATCAGCCAGCGTCTCCGTGCCCACCCTCAGCACCCGCGACGGCGGCACGATGAGCCGCGTGTCGACCCAGCCCGCGGCCGTGACCGCCCACCACAGGGCCAGCAGCCCGACAGGCAACACCAGACCCCGCGCATCGAAACGACTTCGCATCGAACACTCCTCAACGGGCCCCGGGCCGCCACCGCTGCAGCCGCTGCTCGCACGCGCGCAAGGCCAGGTCGATCGATACGCCCACGCCGCCGATGACCGCCATGCCGGCAATCACCAGGTCGGGCTGCGCGAGTTGCCGGCCCCACACGATCAGGTAGCCGATGCCCTCGCTGGACGCGAGCAGCTCGACGAACACCAGGGTCAGCCAGGCCTGCATCACCGCCTGCCTCCAGCCGGTGATGAGGCTGGGCGCGGCCGAAGGCAGCACGACGAGGCGCAGCACCTGCCCCGCATCGAATCCGTGCACGCGCGCCACCTCGACCAGCGTGCGCGGCGTCTGCGCCACACCCTCCAGCGCGCCGAGCGCGACGGGAACGGCCACGGCAATCGAGATGGCCGAGACCTTCAAGGCCTCGTCGATCCCCGCGAAGATGATCAGCAGCGGAACCCACCCCAGCACGGGGAACTGCGCGACGACGTCGAAGCTCGGCTTCAGGTAGGCCCGCAGCGTACGCGACAGGCCCATCCCAATGCCCAGCAGCAAACCAACGCTGCCGCCCGCGAGCAGGCTCCATGCGACGCGCGATGCGCTGTACGCTAGGTGCGAGCGCAGCTCGCCGGAAGCCCACAGCTCACGCAAGGTCTGCAGCACGAGGGCCGGCGGCGGCAGAAGCTGCTCCGGCACCCAGCGGCGCTCAACCGCGACGGACCAGACGGTCACCACGAGGATCGGCACCACGAAGCCGGCAGCGGCTTGCATCCAGCGTGCGCGCATGGCGGCGTCACCTGCTCGCCAGCGCGCGGCCGGCGCTCTTCACCCGGCCCTCGGCGTCGTACTGGGGCCAGTAGTCCTCCAGCTTCAGCTCCTTCAGCGCCTGGTTCAGGTACTTGGGTTCGATCCAACCGTCCAGGCTCACGTCGCGCCGGATCAGCTTGTACTTCTTCGTCTCCTCGATGGAGCTTTTCAAGCTGGCGACGTAGTACTCGTCCAGCAGCGGATTGATGCGGCTGCGCAGGTCGGTAACGGTCTCCCAGTCCTTGCGGTAGTCGACGTAGGCCTGCGTGCCCGCCGTCGCCCAGGTCTGGAACTCCTTCTCGCGGTTGGCCTCCTGCGTGCTCCAGTACGCCACCTTCACCAGCCGCGTGACCAGCCGCTGCACGACATGCGGGTACTTCTTCTCGAACTCCTCGCCCACCCACACGGTGCCGGGGCGGGTGATCTTCGGGTCGTCGCGCAGCTCCAGGATGCGTCTCGCGATGCCGCGCGCCTCCAGGTCGAAGGGCGCGATGGTCGTGCCGTCGATGTCCGAGGTGGCGAGCGCGGCCTTGGTGGAGTCATTGTCGAGGCTGACGATGCGGAAGTCCTTCTCCAAGTAGCCGTACTTGTCGAACCAGCGGTACAGCGTGAGCTGGCCGGCGGTGCCCTTGAAGGTGGCCAGCCGCTTGCCCTTCAAATCGGCGAGGCTGGTCGCGCTCGACCCCGCCGGCACCACGAAGTAGCTGCTGCCGAAACGACCGGAGGACAGCACGATCTTGTGCTTCAGCCCGGTCGAACGGCCCACGATGAGCGGCAGGTCGCCGTGGCCGAAGGCAACATCGGTGAGGCCGTTGGCGTACGACTCGTTGAGCGCGGGGCCGGCACCGGGGAAGAACTTCCATTCGATGCGGATGCCGTCCGACTTGAACTCGTCATCGATCTCCTTGAAGAGGTGCGCATTGGCGGGGTAGCTGCCGCCCACCAGCGGGCGGCCACCGCTGCCCGCGCCCGGGAAGCCGATGCGAATCACCGCAGGCTTGTCTTCGGCGGCGGCGGGCTGAGCGAGGCCGCCGATCAGCACCACGGCAGCGAATGCGAGCGCGAAGGAATGTCGTCGTTGCATGGATGTGCCTCGGGGTCAGAAGCCGTACTGGAACTGCGCCTGCAGCGCCTGCACGCGGCGCGGGCGGTCGATGGTGTAGCCGCCGGAAGCCTGCGCGTCGTTGCGGGCGAGCAGGTAGTTCAGCTGCAGCTTGGTGGTCTCGGCGAAAAAGGCGTTGAGGCCGAGCGTGGTGATGGAGGTTTTGTCGCCGACGCTGGAGGCGCGCTGCGCCGCATCGTTGAGCGTGTCGGCGTCGAACACGTCGAAGCGCACGAAGGCCTGGTAGGTCTTGGGCCAGTAGTCGTCGTACCTGGCGAGGCTCCTCTCGCTGCCGAGGAACTGCTCGCCCCAGGTGTATCCGACATTGATGTACTGACCACGCGACTTCTTCACGAAGGTCGGCGTGCTCTCCGTGACGCCGGCGGCCGGCCCGCCCGGCGTGTCGTCGCGGCCCTGCGCGTACTCGTACGTGATCGACACCGGCAGGTGCGTGTAGTTGATGTCGAAGCCCGCGCGGCGCGAGGTCGAAAGCTGCACCACCGCATTGCTCGTGGCGTTCACGAGGTTGTTGGCGCCGAGGTAGTACGAGGTGCCGAGCTTGAGCTCGCGCAGCCAGCTGTTGTAGTCGGCCGGTACCGTGAGCGCGAGACGACCCACCCAGTCCTTGCGGCCGTTGTTGTCGCTCTTGTTCGGACCGCTGCCGTTGACCACCCCGAGCGCGTATTCGAGCAGCGCCGAGCGGTAGTTGTTGGTGTAATCCGCGCTGACGTAGGAATCGCCGCGGTAGATGACGCCGATCTGCCGCGTGTTGATGCCCGACAGCGCCGAGGTGAACTGCGCGGAGTTGATGACCGGCCGGATCTCCTCGTTGGCCTGGGCCTCCAGGCCGAAGGGCACGAGCTGCTGGCCGAAGGTGATCACGCCACGGGGATCCTCGATGCCACCGTTCGTGGGGAAGAAGCTGTAGGCGAGGCTGGCGTTGGTGATGTTGAGCTGGCTGCCACCCGACGAAGCCACGCCGAGGGTGCGGTTGGCGCTGGTGGCCGACTGCGGATTGCCGGCGAAGTTGCTGCCTGAAGAGAAGCCGAGGCTGTAGGTGAGGTTCTTGCCTTCCTTGTAGTCGCGGTAAAGGCGGCCGGCGAAGCTCAGCGTCACCGCGGGGATGTCGAAGCTGGTGTGGCGGGGCGTGGCCTGAGCGCTGGTGTTGCCACCGGTCGCGCCGTTGGCCTGGCCCGCGTTCTGGGCGGGGTTCTGCCAGGTGGCTCGCACCTGGATCGTCCCGCCGATCACCGTGTTGCGCGTCACCGAGGGCACCTTGCGTTCGAGCTGCCGGGCGTTCTCGTACTTGTAGTTCTCGAAGTCGGTCCGCAAGCCCTGGAGGTCGGCCTGCGTGGCCGGCGCTTGCGCATCGCGGCTGACGGCGCCGGGCTGGGGCTGGGGATCGGCGGCGCCGGACTGCGCGCTCGCGGTGCCCGAGAGCGCGAGCAGTGCGGCGAGCGCGACGGCGTGAGGCTGGGTTCGCTGCACGGGTCGGCTCGCCTTCACTTCTTGCCGTAGATCTGGTCGAACACGCCGCCGTCGGCGAAGTGCGTCTTCTGCGTGCGGGCCCAGCCGCCGAACAGCTCGTCGACGGTGAACAGCTTGAGCCTGGGAAACTGCTTGGCGTACCGTGATTCGACCACCGGGTCGATTGGCCGGTAGAAGTTGCGGCCCGCAATGTCCTGGCCTTCGGGCGAGTACAGGTACTCGAGGTAGGCCTGCGCCACCTCGCGCGTGCCGCGCTTGTCGACCACCTTGTCGACCACCGCCACCGGCGGCTCGGCGAGCACGCTGACCGGCGGGTAGACGATGTCGAACTTGTCGGCGCCGAACTCCTTGAGCGCCAGGTGCGCCTCGTTCTCCCAGGCGAGCAGCACATCGCCCACGCCGCGCTCGGCGAAAGTGACGGTGGAGCCGCGGGCGCCGGTGTCGAGCACGGGCACGTGCTCGAAGACCTGCTTGATGAACTCGCGCGCCTTCGCGTCGTTGCCGCCAGGCTGCGAGAGCGCATAACCGTAGGCCGCGAGATAGGCCCAGCGCGCGCCGCCCGAGGTCTTGGGGTTCGCCGTGATGACGCCGGTGCCGGGCTTGACGAGGTCGCTCCAGTCCTTGATGCCCTTGGGGTTGCCCTTGCGGACCAGGAACACGATGGTCGACGAGTACGGCGTGCTGTTGTGCTTGAGGCGCTTTTGCCAATCGGGTGCGATGAGCCTGGCCCGCTCGGCGATCTCGTCGATGTCTGAGGCCAGGGCCAGCGTCACCACGTCGGCCTCCAGCCCATCGATCACGGAGCGCGCCTGCTTGCCCGAGCCTCCGTGCGAGGCCTTGATGCTCACGCTGTCGCCCGTCTTGGCCTTCCAGTACTTCGCGAACGCGGCGTTGTAGTCCTGGTAAAGCTCGCGGGTCGGGTCATAAGAGACGTTGAGCAGCGTGATGTCCTTGGCCCACGCGAGCGTGGCAGCAGCGCCGAGCGCGGCGGCGATCAAGGTACGGCGGAGCAGTGATGTACGCATCGGGGAGTCCCTCCTCGTTCGGGATAAGTTGGTGTTCGTGCAGGCATGGTTGCAGCGCGTGCACGGCAAGTGAACGAAGCGATTCGATGCTGCTTATGTGGCTGGCGTGCGATGCATGCGCTTGCTGCTGAATGCGCAGCACCCGTGTGCCGGCAAAGCAGCAACGGTGTACGAAAGCGCGCGCCGCAAGGCCGTTTCCACGGGCGCGCTTGTTGCATCGAGCGCCGCCGTGTTCAACGCTCGTTCCACTCCACCATGAAATCAATCGCACGCGTCGCCCTGCTGGGCGCACTGGGCCTTGCCGCTTCCTTGTCCTTTGCGCAGCCTTCGACGGATGCCTGGACCCACAAGACCCCGCGCCTCGATCGCGCGGCGGTCGACGCGCTGCTCGCGCAGCCGCAGCGCCTCGTCGTGATCGACGTGCGCCGGCCCGACGAGCTGACGGCCAAGGGCAGCTTCCCCGTCTATCTCAATGTCCAGGCGAATGCGATCGGCAGCGCCTTGCCCTACATCCCGAAGGATCGGGTGATCCTCACGGTGTCCAACCATGCGCACCGCGCGGGCGCGGCCGGCGACTGGCTGGCCAGCAAGGGATTCCACGTCGCGGGAGCGACCGGATCCGAAGACTACGAAGCGCAGGGCGGCCGGGCCATCGTGCGTGTGCAGCCGCCGGCAAAGCCGGCCTCCGCACCATGAGCGCCCTGCCCTCGGTGACTCAGCAGCCCGCCCGCATCCGACTGTGGGATTTGCCCGTGCGCGCGGTGCATTGGCTGCTCGTCGTCGCGGTAACCACCTCCATCGTGAGCGGCGAATTGGGCGGCCCCTGGATGACGCTGCATGGCCGCTCGGGCTACGCAGTCATCGGCCTCGTCGTGTTCCGCATCGTGTGGGGCGTGATCGGCTCGACGCACGCACGCTTCACGCAGTTCGCGCCCACGCCGGGCCGCCTCAAGGCCTATCTGCAGGGGCGCTGGCACGGCCTCGGTCACAACCCGCTGGGCGCGCTGTCGGTGTTCGCGCTGCTGGGCCTGCTGGCGCTGCAGGCCACGACGGGCCTTTTCAGCAGCGACGACATCGCGTTCAACGGGCCGCTGTTCGGCGCCGTCGACGACGATCTGGCGTACCGGTTGACCGCATGGCACCTCCGGCTGGCCTACGGCCTGTTCGCGCTCATCGCGCTGCACGTGGCCGCGATCGTCTTCCACGTGCGGGTGAAGAAGCACGACCTGCTCACGCCCATGATCACCGGCTGGAAGCAGGTGCGGACCGACGTGCATCGACACGGCATGCGAAAGCGCTGAACCGGCAGCAAACGGTGCGGGTCCACAGATGTTTCGCCACGTGGCTAGCCGCCATTGCGACCTCGCCTGGCCACTGCAGATCGCCTGTGGCTACTTCGCTACCCCTGCGTCATGCCTTATGGCGGCGCCACTCCCCGGGGGAGACGCCGAGGTGACGGCGCATCACCCTGCACAGATGGCCCTGGTCGGAAAAGCCCGTTGCCGTGGCAATGTCGGCCAGGGGCGCCTTGGTGCTCTCCAACAGCAGGCGCGCGGCTGCGATGCGCTGGTCGAGCACGAAGCGGTGAGGCGTCGTGCCGAAGCTGTTCTTGAACAGCCTCAGGAAGTGAAACCGGCTGACACCCACGGTCGCGGCCATCTCCTCCAGCGTGAGCTTGTCCGCGAGGCGATGGTGCACGAAGTCCAGCACCCGCGCCTTTTGCGCCGGCGTCAGCCCGGCCCGTTCACGAGACGCGGGCCTTCCGCCGCTGCCGTGATGCTCGAACAGGTAAGCGGCCAGCGCGATGCTCAGGGAAGTCGCATAGAGGGGCCCGTGCGGGCTGCCCGCGCGCAGCTCACCGGTCATGAGGTGCAACAGCGAGACAAGGTGGGAATCGCGCAGACCCAAGGCCTGCCGCAGCTCACGGCGTTGCGGCCGCATCACGCCGAGATCCCCGCCGCGCTCCAGCTCGGCCAGGTCAAGCTCGATCGTCATGTTTTCCGTACCTGGTTCGCAACCCCAGTTGGCGGACCTGATGTCGAGCACGGGCCCGTACAAGTTGATGTGGTTGGGCATACGGATCTTTTCGCAAACCTCGCCACGACTGCTGAGAGGCCCCCAAGACCTCCCTTTCAGGCACATGCTCAGGAGCGCATGCTCCCCCTGGATGTTCCGCACTTGGCCCGACATGAGCTGACGGACACGCATGCGAAGGCCCGCCCATGCGGTCTCCTGTGACTCGCGCAACAGGGAAACATTGTTGAAGCCAGAGTTGTCTAGCAACGAGGTGTCCATCAATGGCGGGAGCACAGAGGGAGGGTCCATGAGGAGAGGCTGCTGATCCGGTATTGGTGTTCTTGAAGGAGGCCCACTCGTTCCAAAGGGAAGGAAGCTGCATACGAGCTCAATGATGCAGGTTCAGCAGGTGCTATGGCGGCCGGGGAATCCCCTCGGCAATCGCATCCAATCCAGCGCAACATCGTCCAAGACAGACGGAGCTTCGTCCCATACCGTGACCGGCATGGAAGTCCGAAGCACCGAGCGCGATGCATCGCAAATGCTCACTGACGCATGGCCGCACCGCTCAAAGCATTGCTCTTCGGCCCCTTTCAACTCCATGCAGCCCGCCGACGAACCAGCAACGAATACATGCCGAGATGAAGCGCCCGCCCCCAGACATCGCTCAGCGCACCAACGACCCACTGGGCGAATTGATCGTCGCGCAGGCGGAACGACAACCGACATGCGGTGATGCGCCGAGTGACGCTCACCTCATCACGCCCGCTTCCCGGGAGCGAGTGCGGCCGCTGTCGTTTCCGCAACAAGGGCTGTGGTTCCTGGAGCAGCTGGACGGGAGCGTGCAAGCCTCCCACGCCGTGGCCGGCGGCATACGCATGGCCGGCACTCTCGACGTACCGGCGCTCGAGGCGGCCCTACACCGAATCGTGGCCCGGCACGAGGCATTACGTACGACATTCGCCTGGCCTGCCGGTATGCCGGTTCAGGTGGTTGCGCCGCCGAGCGTCGGCATGGCGCTAGTGCAAGTGGACCTGTCGGCGCACGCCGAACCCAAATCGGAGGCGCAGCGCATCGCTATCGAGGAGGCCAAGGCAAGCTTCGACTTGGAGCGCGGCCCGCTCATCCGCAGCCGCCTGCTGCGTCTGCGGGTACACGACCATTTGCTGCTGGTTACCCTGCACCTCATCGTCGCAGACCGCAGGTCCGTGCGCGTGTTCATCCGCGAGCTGCGTGCCTTGTACACGGCGTTCACGCAGGGACAGCCCGATCCACTGCCGCCGCTGGCGATGCAGTACGGCGATTACACCGCTTGGCAACTCAGTGGGCTAGCCGGCGACTCGCAGGCAAGCCAACTGGACTTCTGGCACGCACAACTGTCAGGAGCTCCCGAACGGCTGGAGCTGCGCACCGACCGGCCCCGTCCGCCGGTTCACGATCATGTGGGCGCAAGCGTGGAGTTCGAACTGAATGCCGGGCTCAGCGCCGAACTCCGGGCGCTGAGCAAACGTCACGGCACCACGCTGTTCATGACGCTCCTGGCCGGCTGGGCTGCACTGCTCGCAAGCCTGACGGGACAGGACGACCTGGTCATCGGCACCAACGTAGACAACCGGACCCATGCCGAGCATGAAGCGCTGATCGGCCTTCTCGCCAACATGCTGGCACTGCGCATCGACCTGTCGGCCAATCCCACCGTAGCCGAGTTGCTGGCTCAGGTGCGTGCTACGACACTGGCGGCTTACCAGCATCGGAACATCCCTTTCCAGCATGTCGTCCAGGCGCTCAACCGGAAACGCAGACCCAGCCCCCTCTTCCAGGTCACCTTCGACTGGCTCGATGCGCCCATGGACACCTTCGAACTGCCCGGCCTGCAGGTGCAGCTGGTCAACACGTGCTTCACAGCCGTGCAGTTCGATTTGGAGATCTCGATTCATGAAGCCGGCGAGTGCATCGGCGGGAGCCTGTGCTACGCCACCGCCTTGTTCGATGCGTCGACGATTGAGCATTTCCTCGCGGTGTGGCGTGCACTGCTGCGCGTGATGGTCGACGACGACACGGCGCGGATGCCGCACGTGCTGCTCCTGAATCTGTTGAAGAACGTCGGGTAGCCACGGCAGGCGCGGCTCGGGAATCGGTCTCTCGGCAAGCTGCTCGGCTAGTCCGTAGCGAAGCAGTAGAACAGCCCGGCGCCGCCCGTGCTCACGAGGTTCTCCTGGCCGCAGCCGCGGCTGGCATGGGCCGAGTTCCACGAGATGCTGTTGCCGCCGGTGCGGTCGAAGTGGCCGACCTGCGCCGAGCCCTCCGGCGCGCTGCTGGTGTAGTTGCGACAGGTGTGGTCGGCGGCATCGGTGTAGGCACGACCGTCCGGCGTGGAGCCGGTGAGGATGTCGTGCTGGTTGGGCTTGTCGCCCGCACGGTTCACCGGCTCGTTCCTCTCGGTGAAGGCGGTCGCCCAGCTGACGTTGTTGCCGATTCGCGCGGCTTTAAGCGTGTCGCCGTGCAGGTGCGCCACGTCGCGGGCGACGACGACGCCTCTCGTGTTCGTCCACGGCCCGCTGCCGATGCGGTCGCGTGCGTTCACGGCAGGCTGGCCTTCGGCGGCCTGTGTGCTGAGGTAGGCCCGCCAGCGCTTGCGGGTGGCGCCGGCCTCGGCCGCGAGCTTCTCGCAGTGTGCGTCGGCGCCGGCCAAGCCGCCCAGGTCGGCGCCCTTGCCGGGCCCGGCGCTGGTGATGAAGAAGCTGTAGTCCTTGGTGGACGCGGGCGGGGCGGCTTGCGCGTGGGCCAGCAGCGGCGTGGCGCACAGCGCGGCGATGAGCGGCAGCGTTCTCGGGGTCATCGAATCAGTCCTTGTTGCGGAAATCGTCGTGGCAGGCCTTGCAGGTGCGGCTGAGCCTGGCGAACTGCTCCTTCACCAGTGCCACGTTGTCGGTGGAGGCGACGCGCGCCAGCTCGCTCGCTTCGCGGCTGAAGTCGGCGCTGCGCTCGGCGGCACGCCTGGCGTCGTGGAACAGCTCGGGCTTGGCGGCGGTCTCGTGCCAGCCCTTGCCCTGCTCGGTGCCCGGCTGGAACAAGACGCCCAGCCCGGCGTTGGCAATCGCCGCGAGCGCGTTGGCGGCACGGTTGACCTCGTCCTTGTTGTAAGGGCCGTCCAGGGCAGTCTTGATGCGGGCGTTGTTCCAGGCGATCACCTGGAACGCCGACTGGCGCCACTTGATCACCTGTTCGGGCTTGACGGTGCTTTGCGCGAGAGCCGGCAGGGACAGGGCGCCCGCGAGGGCGATGCCGGCGAGACGAAATGCGTGGGTCATGGTGGGAGTGGGTTGGAGGAATGCTTCAGCGCTTGGTCATCGCGCCGACCCGGCGCACCGCCTTCAGCGCCTGCTCGACGTTGGCCGCCGGATCGACGCCGCCGATGACCTCGGCGACCTTCCCGTCGGGCTGGATCACGAAGGTCGTGCGCTCGGCCAGTCCGTGGTCGATGTTGCGGCCACGCCGGTCCTTGCGCCCGGGTTCGGCGTGGCGCACGTCGATGGCATAGCTGCTCGCGATGCGGCCGTCGGAGTCGGAGGCCACGGCAATGCGGCCCGCGCAGGATTCGGGGTCGGCCGAGAGCTGCTGCAGGCTGTCGATGTCGTCCAGTGAGACGCCGACGATGCTGGCGCCGGCCGCCGCGAATTCGTCGCGCTGCACCGCGAAGGCGTGCGCCTGGAGGCTGCAACCCCAGGTGAACGCGGCGGGGTAGAAGTACACGACGACGGGTCCGCGCTTCAACGCGTCGGCGAGGGAGTAGGTGTAGCGCTGGCCGGCCAGCGAAGCCGGCGCGGTGAAAGGCGGCGCATGCTCGCCGGCTTTCAGTGCCGCCATGGCCGGCATGCACGCCGCTGTGGTCAGGGCGATGGCGATGAGAAGTCGCTTCATCGTGAGGTTCCTTTCAGGATTTCTTGTAGAAGCTGTGGCAGGTCTTGCAGGTGCGCGCAAGCGTGGTCGCGGCTTCGGTGGCCGCGGTGTAGTTCTGCGTGCCGAGCGATTGCTGAATCTGCGTGCTCAGCGTTCGGATCTTCTGCGCCAGCGCCACCGCGTCGGCGGCGTCGCCCTTGCGCACGTAGAACGACTCGACCTTTCCGAACATCGCGTCAAGTTCCTGCGCATCGGCACGCGCGCCGTCGGCGTTGCGCGTCGCGATGTGCGAGGCCAGGCTGCGGTTCGTGTCTTCGATGCTCTGCATCAGGTCGGTGTCGATCTCGTCCTCGGCCGAACGCACGGACACGGCGCCCGCCATGAGCAGCAGCGAGGCGACGAGGGTCAAGGTCCGTTTCATCAGGCCAGCAGCTCCGGAACGACCCGGCCGTAGACCACCGTCGGGCGCTCGGAGCGGCCGTTGTGCAGGAAGGTGGTCTTCAGGTGGTCGAGCCCGACCAGCTGCAGCACGGTGGCGTGCAGGTCGTAGGTATCGACGGCCTTGTCCTTGTCGGCCACCTGCAGGCCGATCTCGTCGGTCTCGCCATAGCTGGTGCCGGCCTTGATGCCGGCGCCCGCCAGCCACTGCGTGTAGCCCCAGGGGTTGTGGTCGCGGCCATTGCCGCTCTGGCCGTACGAGGTGCGGCCGAACTCGGAGGTCCATACCACCAGCGTCGATTCGAGCAGGCCGCGCGACTTCAGGTCGGCCAGCAGGCCGGCGATGGGCTTGTCGATCATGCGGGCCATCAGCGCGTGGTTCTTCTCCAGGTCGCTGTGCGCGTCCCAGCTCGTGATCTCCGTCTCGCCGTCGGGCGCGCCGGAAACCACCTGGATGAAGCGCACGCCGCGCTCGACGAGCCGACGCGCGCGCAGCAGCGTCGTGCCGTAGCTCGAACTGACCGGATCCTCGATGCCGTACAGCGCCTGGGTGGCCCCGCCCTCCTGGTCGAGGCTGACCGCCTCGGGCGCGCTCGCCTGCATGCGGGCCGCGAGGTCGTACGAGCGCAGCCGCGCGCGCAGCTCCGTGTCCGAAGGTCGCTGCGCGGCGCCGAGCTGGTTCAGGCGCTTGAGCAGATCGAGCGACGCGACCTGCTGCCCGGCGCCGCGCAGCGCCGGGCGTTCGAGGTAGAGGATGGGCGAGGGCCCGGGGCGGAAGGCCGTGCCCTGGTAGACCGCGGGCAGGAAGCCCGAGCTCCAGTTCACGGAGCCGGCACTGGGCTCGCTCTTGCCGTTGTAGAGCACCACGTAGGCCGGCAGGTCGGGGTTGGCCGAGCCGAGCGCATAGGTGATCCAGGCACCCAGCGAGGGCCGGCCGGGGTTGAGGTCGCCGGTGTTGAGCTTGAGGATCGAGATGTCGTGCGTGGCACCCACCGTCGTGCTCGACTTGATGAAGGCGAGCTTGTCGGCATGCTGCGAAAGGTTCGGCAGCAGGTCGGAGAACCAGGCGCCGCTGTCGCCGTGTTGCTTCCACTCCCGCTGCGATACGTACAGCTTGCCGACGCCGCCCTGCGTGCTGGTCTTGATGCCCTTGAGAAAGGAGGCTGGCACCTCGGTGCCAGCCAGGCGCACGAGCTCGGGCTTGTAGTCGTACAGGTCCAGCGTGCTCGGCGCGCCGTTCATGTGCAGCCAGATGACGGACTTGACCTTGGGCTCGAAGTGCGGGGCCTTGGGCGCGAGCGGGTCGACCAGGTCGGCCGCGCGGGCCGCGCCCAGGAGGCCAGCGCCGGGGAGCAGGCCCGCGAGGGCCGTGCCCCCGAGGCTCGCTTTGAGCAGGAAGTCGCGACGCGAGGAATGGCTCATGGTGGGGTCTCCTTGCAAGTGTTCAGAAGCGGTAGGCGAAGTCGTTGGAATTGGCGACGGCGTGGACCAGGTCCACGAACGCGGCCGCGCGGATCGGATGGAGGGACTGCCCCTGCCCCAGGCCGGTGGGCACGGCCACCTCGAAGCGGCCGTCGGTGCGGCCCTCGGTGCGCTTGCCCAGCACGGTCTTCTCCTCCTGGTCGAGGAAGTCCTTGAGCGCTGCCTTCTCAGCCTTGGTGGGCAGGCGCGAGAACAGGATTTGGTAGAGCCGGTCGAGCTGCGCGGATTCGTTGCGGCCTGCCTCGCGGATCACGCGGCCCGCGAGGGCCTGCGACCAGCCGACGACGATGTCGCTGTTGAACAGCGTCAAGGCCTGCAGCGGCGTGGTCGTGACCTCGCGCCTGTGGTGCGGCGCCGAGGGATTGGCCGGGTCGAAGTTCTGCGTCAGCGGGTACGGCACGCTGCGCCGCACGAAGGTGTAGATGCTGCGCCGGCGCTGGTCGCGCTCGTCCTTCGTGAGCTCCCACAGGCCGCCCGCGTCGAGGCTGCTCGGCACGGGCGGGAACACCGCGGGGCCGCCCAGCGTGTCCACCAGCTGGCCGGAGGCGTACAGCAATGCGTCGCGGATCTCCTCCGCATCGAGCCGCTTGCGCGGGAACACGGCGAGCAGCTTGTTCTCGGGGTCGGCCTTCAGGATGTCAGGCCGTTCCGCCGAGGCCTGGCGGTAGACGCTGGACAGCATGATCTGGCGATGCAGCTTCTTCACGCTCCAGCCGTTGCGCACGAACTCGTCGGCCAGGTAGTCGAGCAGCTCGGGATGCGTGGGCCGGGCACCGGCACGCCCGAAATCGGCGACCGTGCTCACGATGCCCGTGGCGAAGTACTGCGCCCACACGCGGTTCACGAAGACGCGCGGCGTGAGCGGATTCGCCGGGCTCGCGATCCAGCGCGCCATCGCCGTGCGTCGGCCGGACGACGTGGCGGTCGGCTCCACCTGCACCTTCTGGCCGGCAGCCCATAGCGCCGGCAGCGCCGGCTGCACCTCGTCGGTGGGCCGCTCGTGCACGCCGCCGAAGCGCACGAAAGTCGGCGGCGAGTCGGCTTGGCCGAGCTCGGTGGCCGTCGTGACCCAGGCTGAACCGCGCGTGGGCTTGAGCTTGTCGAACTTCTTCAGCTCGGCCGTGAGCTTCTCGTACTCGGCCCACTTCTCGACGTGGGCCGGATCGAACTCGGCGCTGCCCTTGTCGGTGGCCGAGAGCTTCAGGTAGGACACGATGTCGGCCTCCGACGACACCATCTTCAATCGGAAGTTGACCCAGCGGTCGAGCGGCGTCCACTGGCTCTCGGGCTTGAAGATCGACTCGCGGCTGTCGGTGAGATAGCGCTCCTTGTGATACTGCTCGGCCTTGGCGCGCACCGTGTCGAGGATCGCCTTCTGCTTCTCGCGGATTTCCCTGGTCGCCTCTCTGTAGGCCGCCTGCTGCTTCTCGAACTCGATGTCGAACGCGCTCTTGTGCGCCAGCGGCGCCTTCTCGTCGAAGCTCGTGTTGGCGAAGTAGGCCTGGAGCTGGAAGTACTCCTTCTGGCTCACGCGGTCGGACTTGTGGTTGTGGCAGCGCGCGCAGCCCACGGTGGCGGCGAGGAAGGTCTCGCCCACCAGGTCGGTCATGTCGGTGGCGATCTGGTACTTGCGCTGCACGAGGTCGCGCGAGTTGCTGTTGTCGGGATAGCCTGCGAGGAAGCCCGTGGCGATCTTTGCGTCCTGGCTGTCGGGCCACAGCTCGTCGCCAGCGAGCTGTTCGAGGATGAACCGATCGAAGGGCTTGTCGTCGTTGTAGGCCTGGATCACGTAGTCGCGGTAGCGCCAGTTGTTGGGCCGCGTGCTGTCCACCTGGAAGCCTGAGCTGTCGGCATACCGCGCCAGGTCGAGCCAGCGCCGCGCCTGGCGCTCGCCGTAGTGCGGCGAGGCGAGCAGCCGGTCGACCAGCTTCTCGTAGGCCCGAGGCGTGCGGTCGTTGGCGAAGGCCAGCACTTCGTCGGGCGTGGGCAGCAGGCCCCAGGCGTCGAGCGTCGCGCGGCGGATGAAGGTGGCGCGGTCGGCGTCGGGCGAAGGCTTGAGGCCCTTGGCCTCGAGCTGCGCGAGGATGAAGGCATCGATCGGCGTGCGTACCCACGACTTCTGCACGACGCTCGGCACCGCGGGGCGCTGGACGGGCTGGTACGGCGACCACGAGGTCGTGGCCGCCGTGGCTGCCACCGAAGCGGCGAGCAGCAGCCACAGGATGAGGTTCTTCTTCATGGAGTGACTCCGGTCTGGGACCAGGACCTCTTTGCAGCTCGTGTGCCAACCCGCGCCCACGCCCTGCCGTGCATCGCAAGTGCTTGATGCCAGTAGCAATTGATGCGCGGGCCACCTGATGAAGCGCCGGCCGGGCTGCTGGGGAACCGACACCGGAAACGCAACGGCGGTGTTGCGGATCCAGCAAGGTGCCGATCGCCGCGCATATGCAAAGCCGAAAACATGCGTTGGCGGATCGCGCAGGCGCGCCTATGGTCAGGGCCCTCGAAGACTGCCCGCTGCGCCATGGCCCTGCCCGCCGATCCGTTGCTGACCCTGCCCGACGCGGCATCGCTCGCACTCTCGATCCGGGCGAAAGCCCTGCTCTTCCATGACCCGCGCTCGGTGGAGCTGCTCGATCACGTGGAGCGCGTGGCGGCCAGTGAGGCGACGGTCCTGGTGACGGGCGAGACGGGCACCGGCAAGGAACTCATCGCGCGCCACATCCACAAGCGCAGCGGCCGCACGGGCCCGTTCGTGGCGGTGAACTGCGGCGCCTTCAGCGAGACGCTGATCGATGCCGAGCTGTTCGGCCACGAAAGCGGCGCCTACACGGGCGCGGGACAGGCCCGCGCGGGCTGGTTCGAGGCCGCCAACGCAGGCACCTTGTTCCTCGACGAAATCGGCGACCTGCCGCTGGCATTGCAGGTGAAGCTGCTGCGCGTGCTGCAGGAGCGGCAGGTGGTGCGGCTCGGCTCACGCCGGCCGATCCCTCTGGATGTGCGGCTGGTCGCGGCCACGAACGTCGACCTGCGTGTCGCAGTCGAGGCGCAGCGCTTCAGGGCGGACCTGTACTACCGCCTCAGCGTGGCGTGCGTGAACCTGCCGCCGCTGCGCGAGCGGCCCGGCGACATCCTGCCGCTGGCTCGCCACTTCGTCGGCACGTACTCGGCGAAGCTCGGCCTGCCCGGCGCCTACCTGTCGTCACAGGCCCAGGCGGCGCTGCTGGCCTATGCCTGGCCAGGGAACATCCGGGAGCTGGAGAACGTCGTCCACTACGCGCTCATCGTCTGCCGCGACGGTGTCGTGCAGGCCAGCGACTTCCGCTTCGCGCCGCTCAGCCGCGTGGCGCACGCCACACGCCATGAAGCGGCCGGCGCGCCGCGCGACGATGGCACGGACCCGGAAACCTCGTTCGCCCTGGCGCTGCAAACCTGGATAGGTGCGCCGCCGGCGCAGCTCTTCCATCGCGTCGAAGGGCTGGTGGTGCGCCTGGCCTTCGAGCGCTGCCGGGACAACCAGGTGCAGACCGCGAGGCTGCTGGGCATCACGCGCAACACGCTGCGCACGCTGCTGAAGCGCCACGGGTTGCTGCGCGAGACCGCCATCGCCGCGACTTCGAGCGCGTGATCGACCCAGCCCACTCACCCCGCCACCGTACTCCGGGCCTGCGCGAACAGATCCCAGGCCGCGATGAACAGCGCCGCGATCGCCGGGCCGATCACGAACCCGTTGATGCCGAACAGCGCGATGCCGCCCAGCGTGGACACGAGCACCAGGTAGTCGGGCATCTGCGTGTCCTTGCCCACCAGGATGGGCCGCAGCACGTTGTCCACCAGCCCGATCACGAACACGCCGAAGGCGATGAGCACCACGCCTTTCCACACCGAACCGGCGAGCAGGAAGTACACCGCCACCGGCACCCACACCATGGCCGCGCCCACCGCCGGCAGCAGCGACAGGAAGGCCATCACCACCCCCCATAGCAGCGCGGCCTGCACGCCCAGCACCCACAGGATCATGCCGCCCAGCGCCCCCTGCACGATGGCGACCACCACGTTGCCCTTCACCGTGGCGCGGATGACGGTGGCGAACTTGTGCGCGAGGTGCACCTTGTACTCCGTGCTCAGCGGGATGGCGCGGTCGATGTGGGCGGTGAGCCCGGGCCCGTCGCGCAGCAGGAAGAACAGCAGGTACAGCATCACGCCCAGCCCCACGATGAAATCGAAGGCGTTCTGCCCGATGGTGAGCACGTGCGTGGCGATCACGCGGCTCGCCTGCCCGGCGCCCGCGGCCAGCTTGTCCTGCAGGGAGCCCAGGTCGTCGAGCCCGAAGCGGTGCAGCACGTTGGCCATCCACGGCGGCAGCACGCCGATGATCTGCTGCAGGTAGGTCGCCACGTCGAACTCGCGCGTCTGCACCTTCTGGTAGACGAGCGAGGCTTGGTCCACGAAGGCCGCCGTGATGAAGGCCACTGGCAGGATCACCATCACCAGGCACAGCAGCAGAGTCACCAGCGCTGCAAGATTGCGCCGGTTGCGCATGCGCACGGCCAGCCGCCGGTACAGCGGCGTGAACAGCAGGGCCAGCACGGCCCCCCAGAACACCGCGCCGAAGAAGGGCCAGAGGATCGCCACGAAGGCCACCGTCACGGCAGCCAGCAGCAGAAGGAAGGCTCGTTGCTGGGAGGGAGGTTGTGTCATGGATTCGTGTTCGTGCAGTTCGGTGTGTGCCGCGGAAGCCGGCGGCACGTAGTGTGGCAGCGCGGTCTGCGGATCAATCGGGCGCGGAAACGACCAGCGGCGCCGCCGCAGGATAGAGCCGGCCCAGCAAGGCGCCACTCGCGGCCACCAGCCAGCGGCCGAGCGCCGCGACGAGCTCGGCCTCGTCATGCGCCTCGCGCGCGGCCCACAGCGCATGCAGCGCGTCCCGCCGCGGCGCCACCACCTCCTCGACCGCCTGCCTCCAGTAGGGCGGGTGCTCGGAAGCACTCCAGTCGCCCCGGCCGCGGCCGTAGTGCGCCACGGCCAAATAGCCCAGCAGGGCCGAGCGCGCCAGCTCGTCGAGCACCGCCTCGCTCCAGCTCAGGGTTGCGGCCTCCACGCCGCGGATGAGGTTGTAGCCGCGCGCGGCGCCGGCCGCCGTGAGCGCACCGATCACGCCACCGGCCAGCAGCCCGCCGCCCAGCGTGAGCCCGCCCGTGGCGATGTCGGCCTTGAGCCCCGCGAGGGCTCCGGCCAACGCCCCGCCCCACAGTGCGGCACGTCCTTCGCTCAAGGGCGCCTGCACGGCGTAGTGCTCGGCCAGCCGTGTGAGCACCTCCTCGGTGGCGTGGCCGGCCAAGCCGTGCAGGCGGATCAGCTCATCGGTGCTGCGCCGGATGTCGGCATCGAGGCGCTCGGCCAGCGCCCGCATGGCCCGCTCGCGCGCCGTGCCGGCCGCGCGTCGGCGCAACCCCAGCGCGGCCCCCGCCTGGCTGAGCCGATCGGACCAGTCCTCGGGCGGCAGGCGCTCCTCATCGAGCGCGGCGCGCGCCAGCCGCCGCGCCAGCACGTCCATCGAGGCATGCCAGGTGCGCAGCCCGCGCTCGCGCCACGCCGTGCGCAATCGCCCCAGCGCCGCCTGGCGCCCGGACGGCAGCACACGGCCCACGGCCTCCAGCAGCGCCCCTTCCTGAACCCAGCAGCGGGCAAACGCATCCAGCGCGAGCACGTCCTGCACGAGGGGCGAGCCCTGCGTGCGCTCGCGCCAGCGTGCGATCTCGCCCGCCTCCTGCGCGGGCGGCGGCGGCTCGCCCATCTGGTTGAGCAGCACCAGCACCGGCTTGCCGATGAGCTCCAGCACGCGCAACTCCGCGTCAAGGTAGCCGGCGTCGTCGGGCGCCTCGGACGCATTCACGAGGTACAGCACCACGTCCGCCTCGTCCACGATGTGACGCACGGCGCGCTGCGTGAGCCAGAAGGCACGGTCGCGGAAACGGTCCCAGACCTCGGTGAGAAACCACCCGAGCGGGTTGCCCGCCATGGCGAGCCGGCGCGCGAGGCGCACGCTGTCGCCGAAGCCCGGCGTGTCCCACAGCTGGATCGCATCGCCCTGCGGCGACTCGATCATGGCGTGGCGCTCCGGTTCCAGCGTCACGTGCGCCTCGTCGCGCACCTCGCCGATGTCCCGGCCCAGCAGCGTGCGCGCAAGCGTCGTCTTGCCCGCATTGGTGTGCGAGACGAGGCTGAGCGCGATGTTCGCGGTGTCGGCCAAGGGCTCACCTCACCTCGCCGCGCGGGCGCCACCGGCCTCGGCTGCGACGAATTCGGGCGACGCCGCAAGATCGACGAACAGTGATTCGAAACCTTGGTCGCGCAGCAGCCGCTCCCACGCGGCGCGCCGCTGCGCGAGCCGGGTGGCGCCCTCCGCGCCGGTGAAGCGGCGGCGAAAGCCGGACTCGTCCACGAGCACCCACGAGATGCCGCCTGCTTGCGCCAGCGTATGGAGGAAGGCGCCGTGGGTCTCTTGTTCCGGCGTCGCGGTGAGCGGAAGCAGGGCCACCACCACCGTACCGGCCGCGGTCGGTGCCATCGCCTCGTTTTCCGCGCCCTGCGTGACCGGCTCATCCACCTGCATCACCACGGGCGCACCCAGGCGGACGGCCAGCACGTTGCGCAGCCCGGAGTGCAGGGCCGGATCGAGCCGGTAGCTGTACGGCCGCACCCGCACCGTCAGCGTGCGGCCCGTGTGCATGCGCCACAGGGGGCCGAAGTAGGCGTCATCAAGCGGCTGCGGCAGGGACCGCGCAAGCCGGCGCGAGCGCCAGGCTGCGGCAGCCGCGAGCGCCAGGCGCGGCAGCACCACGGCCAGCGTCAGGGTGATGGCATGCAGATGGATCCACCGTGCCGCGTTCTCGCCCGGGCCCAGCGAGAAGCGCAGGCGCTCCATGCCGGCGACATCGGGCAGCGGGAGGCCGCTCAGCTGCGAAGCCGGCCCCAGCACGGCCGACAGCAATGCATGGACCGACGAGGCCGAGAGGAAGGTGCTGTCCCATCCCGCGCGGTACTCGAAAGCCAGGCCCCGCGCATACAGCGACAGCAAGGCCCCCATGGCCCAGGCCGCTGCACCGGCATGCAGGGCCGCGGCCACGCGTGCGGCGTGCAGCGGCCGCCCGGCCCGGGCCCAACCCTCGGCGTAGCGAACCAGCGCGGCCGTCGTGTCGTTGCGGCCTGACGCCTGTCGCCCGGACGATCCGGACAGTCGGGCCCACGTGCGGCGCAGAAGGCCGACGAACGCGTCTTGCCATGCCGGCACGCGAGCACGCCTCGACAGCCACGCCGCCACGAGCAGCAAGTACACCCCGAGATTCCACGCCAGCAGGGCCAGCAGCGGCGGCGCGAGGATGTTGATGTGGCGGGCCGCGGCGACGGATTCGCTGAGCAATCCCAGCACGAAGGCCACGCCGGCCAGCACCGCGGCCATCGTGCCGGGCGATGGGCCTGGCCGCACCGCCACGCCACGCTGGGCGAGCCGTTGGGAAGCCAGGGTGGCCCGCCGGGCAATGAAGCGCGCGGGGCTCGCTCCCTCCCCTTCCGCCCGCAGCGCCTCGCGTGTCGCCCAGTCGGCATCTTCGGCCCGCCAGGGAGAGCTCAGCGGGGTCTCGAAGGCACGCACCAGCCAGGCCGCGCGCGCCTCGGCTTCGCTCGTCGCACCATGCGACGGGGACCGTTGCGCGGGGCCCGAGGGTGTATGCATCGGGTCATTGTGCGTGAGCGGGGCGGCACGGGGCCTGCACGGTCATGCGTCCTTGCCGCGACATGTCGAGAGCCGGCGCCTCGCGGCAGCCCGGTGGTCGCGGAAGCCGTACGTCATCGGGGTTCAGCCGGCATGCGAGTTGCCCGCTCCCGTCCACGTTCTGCCATCGAGAGGCTACCGATGAAGAGGAAAGACACCGAGACGCCCGAGGTCCCGCGAGTGAGCGATCCGCAGGCCCGCAAGGAGGCCGAGCGCGCAAAGACCGCGCTCAAGAACGTGCGTGAAGGCTACGGCCACGGCACCAACGAGCGCGAGGGCGACAAGACCGCCGGCCGCGGCTCAGCGGGTCGGCGGGTCGGCGCCGCTAGGGCTTACCGGAGCTGATCGGGGCGCGTGCGCTTTCAGCCGCGTCGCCGATTGCGGCTCGTGCCGCTGGCTGCCGTGGTCTGCTGTCCCTTCACGTGGGCATCTCGCTCGGCCTGGCGCACGCTGCGCGTTCGATCGCGCCCGGGCTCGTCGGCGGCGCCCTGCGCCTCGTCGGCCATCTGCTCCAGTTCTTCGCGCTCGGTGGCGCTGTCGCGGCGTTCATGGGTGGGCTTGCCCGGCCCCGCCGGGCGGTTGGCATGGCGCATGTCGTGCTCCTCATGAGATGCGGCACCGAGCGTGAGCAACGGACGTGCCGCTGGCCTTTCCGCGTGCAGCCTGAGCCTGTCGTAGGCCCCGTCACCACGCCGCGCAACGACAATACGGCTCCTTTCGTGTCTCCCCTTTCGCGTACTGCGCCGCTTATGTCCTCCACGCCTTCAGATCCGCAAGCCGCCCCCGAGGAGCCACCGCGTCCGGTGGATTGCGCCGAGCAGCTGCGCGAGCGCTTCCCGGCGTTGTTCGGCACGGGTTTCAAGCCCTTGAAACTGCACATCCAGGCGGACATCCAGCAGCGCGCGCCCGGCGTCTTCACCAAGCAGGCCCTCACGGGGTTCCTGAGGCGCTACACCGGCAGCACGGGTTACCTGATCGCCCTGACGCGATCGCCGCACCGCTACGACCTCGACGGCCAACCCGCCGGCGAGGTGAGCGAGGCACATCGCCAGGCCGCGAACGAAGAGCTGGCACGCCGACGCGCGCAGCAGCAGGCCAAGCGCGACCAGGCCGACGAGGGCCGGCGCACGCGCGCGGCGCTGCTACGCGATTTCGAGCACACCACGCTCACGCCCTCGAATTTCTGCGCATTGAAGGGCATTGATCCTCAGGCACTCGACGCCCTGCTCGCCACGGCCAGGCGCGAACGCGAGGAGCGGCCCCGCGACGCGCCCTCGCGGCCCGGGCATGGCCGTCCGCCGGGCGGGCCCGAGCGCCGAGGCAGCCGACCACCGCGTCGCTGAAGCGGTCGCCCATCGCCCCCGGCATGGGCATGCCGGTTGCTGTCCACGCCCCAAGGGCAGCATGGAGAGCCGCATGAATGCCAGCCAGGCGTGGGGCGTCTTGAAGCAGGCCGTGTCCGGCTGGGTGGAGCACCGCGCGTGGAGCGAAGGGGCCGCCTTGTCGTACTACACGGCGTTCTCGATCGCTCCGCTGCTGCTGATCGTGATCTCGGTCGCCGGCCTGGCCTTTGGCGAGGAAGCAGCACGCGGCGCGGTCGTGCAGCAGCTGCAGGGCATGGTGAGCGAGGACGCTGCCAAGGCCATCGAGGGCCTCCTGCAAAGCGCCTCGAAGCCCAGCGAAGGCATCGTGTCGACCCTCATCGGCGTGGTGCTCCTCGTGCTGGGCGCCACCACCGTGCTGGCCGAGTTGCAGTCCGCCCTCGACACCATCTGGCAGGCACCGCAGCGCGAGCAGCCCGGCGGCGTGTGGGGATTCATCCGCTCGCGCATCGTCACCGTCGCCATGGTCCTGGGCATCGGCTTCCTGCTGCTGGTGTCGCTGGTGGTGAGCGCAGCGATTGCCGCCCTCGGCCGGTTCTGGGACCCGGTGTTCGGCGGCTGGGAAGCGCTTGCCACCGTGTTCAACCTGCTGGTGAGCTTTGCCCTCGTGACCGCGCTGTTCGGGATGATCTACAAGTTCCTGCCGCACGTGCGCATCCGCTGGCATGACGTGTGGGTGGGCGCCGCGGTGACGGCCCTGCTATTTACCTTGGGCAAGTACCTCATCGGCCTGTACATCGGCAAGGGCGCCGTGGCGTCCGGATTCGGCGCGGCGGGCTCGCTGGTCGTGCTGCTGGTGTGGGTTTACTACTCCGCGCAGATCTTCCTGCTGGGTGCGGAGTTCGCGGCGGTTTACGCGCGCACCCATGGCTCGCTGCGCCATCAGGCTGAGTCGGCCGCTCGGCCGACACGACCGACCTTGCGGGCCACGGCCACCGCCACGACCCGCAACGCGCGCCCATCCCCGGCCGTTTCCTCCACCCGAGCTGCTCGCGCATCGCCGCCCGCAGTCGAGGCCGCAGTGCCCTCCGGCTGGCTGGGCCGCCTGCGCGGCCGCCTGGAGAGCGCCCCGGTGCCATGGGTGGGCGGCGCCGTGGTCGCCGGCGCGGCGTCGGCCGCCTTGGCCGTCGCGGTCATGCGGCATCGCCGTGGGGAACCCCTGGTGCAGCGCAAGCCGATGGCCGAGCGCCACCACCCCGCGCGCCGCAAGCGTTCGGTGCTTTGGGGGCCAGTCATCACCGCGTTGATGCGCAAGACCGCGCAGCTCGCACGTTGAGCCAAGACTGCGTAGCTTCGTCGAATTGCCGCACAGGCCATGCGGGGCTGAAATGCGGGCTGTCAGTCCGCCCCGTCGCTTCGCTGCGCCTGCCGTGCCTCCCATGCCCGCAAGGCAGCCCGATAGCGCTCCCGCTCGGCGTCGTAGAGATCGACGATGCACGGATCGCAGCCATTGCCGCAGCAGTCTTCCAGGTTCGGCGGCTGCGGCTCGACGGGGCGGGGGTCGTCGTCGGCGGGAGGAGGCAGCGTCATGGCGGCATTCGCGGTCGATATACCCGGGATGATCGCCTTTCGCGCCCGCCCCCGTGCGCGGCAGGGGATGGCGCCTCCGACAAAAAGGAAAACTCGGGGTGCCGGTTCAGTCGGACGCCCCGAGGGCACCCGCGCGATCTACAGCCTCTCTGTCTCGCCGGCCTTGGGTTGCCACTTCATCAGCCGCCGCTCGATGCACCCGACCAGTGCGTCGAGCACGAGCGCGAATGCCGTGAGCACGAGGATGCCGGCCATCACGGTGTTGATGTCGAACGTTCCCTCGGCCTGCAGGATCAGGTAGCCCACGCCCTGTGCCGAACCGAGATACTCGCCGACCACCGCGCCGACGAAGGCCAGGCCGACGCTCGTGTGCAGCGAGCTGAAGACCCAGCTCGTTGCACTGGGCAGGTACACGTGACGCAGCAGCTGCCGCCCGTCGGCCCCGAGCATGCGGGCGTTGGCCAGCACCACGGGGCTCACCTCCTTGACGCCTTGATAGACGTTGAAGAAGACGATGAAGAACACCAGCGTCACGCCCAGCGCGACCTTGCTCGCGATGCCGAGGCCGAACCAGACGGCGAAGATGGGCGCCAGGATGATGCGCGGCATCGAGTTCAAAGCCTTGATGTAGGGATCGAGGATCGCCGCTGCCAGCGGCGACAGCGCGAGCCACAAGCCCAGCGTGAGCCCGAGCGCCGCGCCCACGCCGAACGCAAGCACCGTCTCGACGAGCGTTACAGCGAGATGCGGGTAGATGTCGGCATCGCCGACGAACCAGCGCCAGATCCGGCCGAACACCATCAGCGGTTCGCCGAAGAAGAATGCCGCCCCGCGCTCGTTGTCGAACAGGAACGGCGGGATCAGACCGGGCTGCGTCAGCACGTGCCAGAGCACGAAGACCGCGACGAGCACCAACAGCTGCCACAGGCGGACGTGTCTCATGCCGCGCGCTGCTGCTGCACGTAGCCCTCGAGCACCTGCTCTCGCAGCACGGCCCAGATCGCCTTGTGCAGATCCACGAAGCGCGGCACGACGCGCACCTCGGCAACGTCGCGCGGACGCGGAAGGTCGATCGCGAACTCGCCCATCGGGTGCGAAGCGGGTCCCGCCGACATCACGACAACGCGGTCGCTCATCGCGATCGCCTCGTCGAGGTCGTGCGTGATGAACAGCACCG